>DATFTS010000238.1:0-4062 GCA_035261645.1 Jatrophihabitans sp.
GCCTTCTTCGCCTGGCGCACGGGTAGCCCGTGGATGCTGATCGTCGGTGGGCTCGTCGGTGGCCTCATCGGTGGCGTCCTGCACGCGATTGCCACGGTCGGCTTCGGCGTCGACCAGATCATCTCCGGCGTTGCGATCAACATCCTTGCACCGGGGATAGCGAAGTACCTCTCTGGCATCTTCTTCTTCACGCCGAAGGGCATCGCGGCGGGTGGCGGTCCCACGCAGTCACCGAAAGTCAACACCTTCTCCACGTTGCAATGGCACAGCGCCGACCATTGGCTCAATGACGTGCACGCCCACAACTGGTTCTTCGTCTCTGATGTAGCGGGGCTTCTCGACGGCCTCGTCACCTCGTTGAACGTGTTCACGATCATCGCGTTACTGCTCGTGCCGTTGTCGTGGTTCATCCTCTGGCGAACCGCGTTCGGGCTGCGACTGCGTTCGTGCGGGGAGAACCCCACAGCGGCGGAGACCCTGGGCGTGAAGGTCTACACGATGAAGTCGACCGCCGTCGTGATCTCCGGACTGCTCGCCGGGCTTGGTGGCGCCTTCCTCGTCGACTACACCGGCATCTACCACGAGAACCAGACCGCTGGCCGCGGGTTCATCGGCCTGGCCGCGATGATCTTCGGAAACTGGCGGCCCGGCGGCCTGCTCGCCGGGTCGGGGCTGTTCGGCTACACCGATGCGCTGCAGCAGCAGTCGAGCACTGCGACGGTGCATGCCCTGCTGCTGATCGTCGCGATCGTGCTGGGGCTCGTAGCCCTGTACGGGCTGTACAAGCGGCGGATGGTGTCGGCGAGCGTCTCGACCGTCATCGCCGCCCTTGTGCTGGCGTGGTACCTGAACACGTCGAGCATCCCGTCGGAGTTCGCGACGTACAGCCCGCAGATCATCACGCTGTTCGTGCTCGCGCTGGCGTCCCAACGGCTGAGACCGCCGGCAATGGACGGCATACCTTGGCGACGCGGGCAAGGTGCGTAGCCGGCAATGACGCCTGTTCTTGACCTCGACCTCACCTCGCCCGAGGTCGTCGCCGATCCGTACCCGTACTTCGCGGCGGCGCGCAAGGTCGCAGCGGTGCAGTGGCACGACGGGCTGGGAATGTGGCTGACGTTCACGCACGCGAGCGCCGACGCGGTGCTGCGCGCGCGCACCCTCGGCCGGTTGTGGGCGCCGCGCTGGCCGGACGCGACGATGCCCCACTTCGATCTCATCCACGTCAACTCCCTGCTCGAGAACGAGCCGCCGACGCACACGAGGCTGCGGCGGTTGGTGGCGGGAGCCTTCGCGCGCGGCCACGTCGAGCGCCTGCGTCCGCGGGTGGTCGAACTCGCCGAACGCCTCGCCGACGCGGTCGCAGACGCGGGTTCGGACGGATCGGTCGTCGACCTCATCGCGCTGTACGCAGAGCCGCTGCCGGTGCAGGTCATCGCGGAACTACTCGGTGTCCCGGAGCGGGACTGGCCGCTGCTGCGGCCGTGGTCGAACGCCATCGTGAAGATGTACGAGTACGCGGTGTCACCGGCGCAGCGCGAAGGCGCGGAAACCGCGGCACGGGAGTTCGTTGAGTACCTGCGCGAGCTGGTTGCGACGCGCCGCCGCAGTCCCGGCCCGGATCTCGTCTCGTCGCTCATCGCGGAGACCGATGCCGAGGGCGGCCGGCTCACCGAGGACGAACTGGTCACGACATGCACGCTCTTGCTCAACGCCGGCCACGAAGCGAGCGTGAACGTCGTCGGCAACGGCGTCACCGCGCTGCTGTCACACCCCGATCAGCTCGCCACCCTGCAGCGCGACTCAACCCTGGTGCCAACTGCCGTCGAGGAATTCATCCGGTACGACTCGCCGCTGCAGCTCTTCGAGCGCACTGCCGTGACCGACACCCGGATCGATGACGTGGTGGTTGAACAGGGCACCAAGATCGCTGCACTGCTCGGCGCGGCCAACCGTGACCCGGCCGCCTTCCACGACCCCGACACCTTCGACGTGACCCGTGCCGACAACCCGCACATCGGCTTCGGTGCCGGCATTCACTTCTGCGTCGGCGCACCGCTCGCGCGTGTGGAGCTGCAGGCCTCGCTCGCTACGTTGCTGCGCCGGTTCCCATCGCTGGCCCTGGCCGCCACTCCGGAGCGCCGTCCGGAGTTCGTCATCCGCGGCGTGAAGTCGTTGCCGGTAACGATCAAGGGAGCTCGCTAGATGACTGACATCGATTGGCCCGCGTTGCGCCGGGCTGCGCTCGAGGCGATGGGCCGGGCCTATGCGCCGTACTCGCAGTTCCCGGTCGGCGCTGCGGCGCTGGTCGACGACGGCCGCATCGTGATCGGCTGCAACGTGGAGAACGCGTCGTACGGCTTGGGGTTGTGTGCCGAGTGCGGACTCGTTTCCGCACTGCACGCATCCGGCGGTGGACGTCTGGTTGCGTTCGCGTGCGTCGGTTTCCGCGGTGACGTGCTCATGCCGTGCGGGCGGTGCCGGCAACTGCTGTGGGAACACGGCGGCCCGGATCTGCTCATTGACACCGCGGAAGGGGTCAAGCCGATGACCGAGGTCTTGCCACTGGCGTTCGGACGGGAAGACCTCTCCCTTGGCTGATCAGCGAGCGAGCGTCGAGGAAGCTGCGATGACCGCTAGCGCGAAGACCGATAAGACCTGGGCGGCAGTCGATGTCATTCGCACCAAGCGCGACGGCGGGGTGCTCGACGACGCGCAGATCGACTGGGTGATCGACGCGTACACCCGCGGCGCCGTCGCCGAGGAGCAGATGGCTGCGCTGGCGATGGCGATCCTGCTGCGCGGCATGACTGCAGCGGAGATCGCGCGGTGGACGGCAGCGATGATCTCGTCCGGCGAGCGCCTCGATCTCTCGTCCGTGCCGCGGCCCACCGTCGACAAGCACTCGACCGGTGGCGTCGGCGACAAGATCACGCTGCCACTGGCGCCGCTGGTGGCTGCGTGCGGTGCGGCGGTGCCGCAGCTGTCCGGTCGCGGCCTGGGACACACCGGCGGGACGCTGGACAAGCTCGAGTCGATCCCCGGCTGGCGGGCCAACCTCAGCAACGCCGAGTTCATCGCGCAGCTCTCGTCGGTGGGTGCGGTGATCTGCGCAGCGGGCGCGGAGCTGGCGCCGGCTGACCGCAAGCTCTACGCCCTGCGCGACGTGACGGCGACGGTCGAGTCGATTCCGCTGATCGCGTCGTCGATCATGTCGAAGAAGATCGCTGAGGGCTCGTCGGCGCTCGTGCTGGACGTCAAGGTCGGCACCGGCGCCTTCATGAAATCGGAGGCCGACGCGCGGCAGCTCGCCGAGACGATGGTCGAGCTCGGTGCCACGCACGGCGTGCGGACGGTGGCCCTGCTGACTGACATGTCCACGCCACTGGGGCTGACGGCAGGCAACGCGCTCGAGGTGCGCGAATCGCTCGACGTGCTGGCCGGCGGCGGGCCGGCCGACGTCGTCGAGCTGACGCTGGCGCTGGCCGGCGTGATGCTGGCGGCCGCGGGTATCGCCGACGTCGACCCCGCGGACGCGCTGCGCGATGGCCGGGCGATGGACGTGTGGCGGGCGATGATCTCCGCGCAAGGTGGCGACCCGGACGCGCCGCTGCCGCGGGCACGCGAAACGCACCTCGTCACCGCGCCGGCCTCGGGAGTCCTCACCCGGCTGGACGCGCTGGCCGTCGGCGTGGCGGCGTGGCGCCTGGGCGCGGGTCGCGCGCGGAAGGAAGACCCGGTATCGGCGGGTGCCGGGGTCGTGCTGCGGGCCAAGCCCGGCGATGAGGTGCGCGAGGGCGAGCCGCTGCTGGAGCTGCATGCCGACGACCCCGCCCGGTTCGCGCAGGCTCTCGAAGCGCTTGAGGGCGGCTACGAGATCGGCGCCAAGGCCACGGCCCGTCCGCTGGTGATCGACACCATCCGCTGACGCCCCCGTGTGCGCCGCACCCCCTCTCTACCCCCGTCCGGCCCTACCCTCCGTCCGTTGATCAACAGAGCGCTTCTGTCGATATTCGACCGAACTGCTCTCTTGATGAGGGGGCTGTTTCCACAGGCACATGC
>DATFTS010000239.1:0-2734 GCA_035261645.1 Jatrophihabitans sp.
CGACGATCATCGTGGCGTGCTCGCCGAGACTGACCAGCGTGGACGCGGCCGAGCCCTCGTAGACATGTGTCTCCAAGCCGGCGGGCCGATCCGCCCCGAACACCTCGTCCACGATCTGCTGCAGCTTCTTCTCGATTTTCACACCTTCAGTCATCCCGACCTCCTCAGCCCATTCAGCCTCTCGGCCCGCCCCTGGTTGAGGCAGTGCCAAAGGCCCTAATGACAGGCCGGGCGTAGGCCCTCCCGGTGGCAATCGAGCAGGACGTAATGCTCGGGCGCTCTCTCCTTGCCTTGGGCGGTGCCGACTCGGGCCGGAAGACCCATCCGCAGCGCGCGCGCAAGCAGTGCACTTACCTCAGGACGAGTGAACGGAGCGCATGATGACAAGCGCAGCGACGGGCTCTCTGCTCAAGGAGCTCGACCTCGAGAAGAAGCAATTCCTTGGCCTGGTGGAGCTGGCCACCTACCTGAAGCAGGAGCGCGCGAGCGGCGCCGAGCGGCAACGACTGGCCGGACGCACGATCGCGCTGTTGTTCGAGAAGAACTCGACCCGCATTCGCTGCGCCTTCGAAGTGGCCGCCGCGGAACAGGGCGCCCGGACGACCTTCATCGGTCCGGAAGGCTCGCATCTCGGACGTGAGGAATCAGTGCGTGACACCGCACGGGTGCTGGGGCGGTTGTATGACGGCATCGCATTCCGTGGTTCCTCACAGGCCTCTGTCGAGCAACTCGCGGCCCACGCCCACGTACCGGTGTGGAACGCGCTTACCGACTTATGGCATCCGACGCAGATGCTGGCTGACGTCTTGACGATGAGCGAGCATCACGACGGCTCGGTTGAGGACGTCGCGTTCTGCTATACCGGGGACGGCCGCAACAACGTCGCAAGGTCGCTGCTCGTCACGGGCGCACTCCTCGGCATGGACGTCCGTATCGCGGCGCCGCCGTACCTGCAGCCGCCTGACGGTGTCGTAGCAGTCGCGAACTACCTGGGCGCGGAGAGCGGAGCGCGCGTCACCGTGACCGCCGATGTGCGAGCCGGCGTCCGCGGGGTCGACTTCGTCTACACCGACGTGTGGCTGTCGATGGGCGAGTCGGAGGGTGACTGGGCGCGTCGGGTCGAGGAGTTGCTGCCGTACCGAGTGACGTCCTCGCTGATGGTGGCGACCGGTAAGCCGTCTAAGTTCATGCATTGCCTGCCAGCAACGCACAACCGCGAAACCGCGCTCGGACGGCGGTTGTTCAACCGCTTCGGTCTGGACGGCGTGGAGGTCACCGAGCAGGTCTTCGAGTCGGAGGCGTCGATCGCGTTCGATCAGGCGGAGAACCGAATGCACACCATCAAGGCCGTGCTCGTCGCAGCGCTGACGGGCTGAACCGTGCGTATCGTGGCGGCGCTCGGCGGCAACGCGCTTCTCGAACGCGGCGAGACCCCGGACGCGGCGATCCAGCGTCGGCACGTCCGTCGCGCTGCGCGGGCGCTCGTCCCGCTGGCCGCAAATCATGAACTGCTCATCTGCCACGGCAACGGGCCCCAGATCGGGATTCTTGCCGTGGAGAGCGAGGCGGACGAGACGCTGTCGCAACCGTTCCCACTCGACGCGCTGGGCGCGCAGACCCAAGGCCTGATCGGCTATTGGCTCAGCCAAGAACTACGCAACGCAGGTGTCGCGCGCCCGATCGCGACGATCCTCACCCAGACACTCGTCGACGCGGGCGACCCTGCCTTCGACAACCCGACGAAGTTCATCGGGCCCGTCTACAAGAGCCACCACCACGCCGAACGGCTGGCTCGGGAGTTCGGGTGGACAGTGGCGCAGGACGGGCGGTATTGGAGGCGGGTTGTCCCTTCACCGCAACCGCTGGGGCTGATCGAGCTGCCGACCATTCGCCTGCTGCTGCAGGCGCGGGTGGTCACCGTCTGCACGGGCGGCGGCGGCGTTCCCGTCACAGAGAACGAGAGCGGTGAGCTCAGCGGCGCGGAGGCAGTCGTTGACAAGGATCTCGCCGCAGCGCGGCTTGCGTGCGATCTGCGGGCCGACGCGCTGCTGCTTCTGACCGACGTGCCCGCGGTCATGCGCGACTTCGGTAGCACCGTGGCGTCGCCGATCAAGTGCATCGACACCGCCGAGCTGAAGAAGATGTCATTCCCGGCCGGTTCGATGGGACCGAAGGTCGAGGCCTGCGTTCGCTTCGTGGAGACGACCGGCGGAACAGCGGCCATTGGCGCACTTGGCGACGCTACCGCCCTACTCGACGGAACCGCGGGCACGCTGGTCCTCCCGGACCCGGCGCGTGCCGAGCGGCCCCGCCAGACGGTCGGTATCCGTTGACGGTGTCGTCAACACTCACCGTGCCGGCGCGCCCCTCCGGCGCACGCGACGCCACCACGATCGTCGTCGCCGCCGCGACGCCCGCTGCCCAGCTGCTCGCTGACCTCGAGACCGATCCAGTCCGCGGCCTGGGCGGTGCGCAGGCCACTGACCGACTTGCCGCGTTCGGGCTCAACGCGGTGCGGGTGCATCGTGTCCGCGCGTGGCAGGTGCTGGCGCGACAGTTCCGCAGCGCGGTGCTGGTGTTGCTGCTCCTCACCGGCGTGGCGTCCTACCTGCTGGGCGAGCGGACCGAGTCGGTGATCATCGGCCTAATCCTCGGGGTAAGCATCCTCCTCGGCTTCGGCAACGAGTACCGGGCCGAGCGCAGTGCTGCCGCGCTGCACACCTCGGTGCGGCAC
>DATFTS010000240.1:0-3882 GCA_035261645.1 Jatrophihabitans sp.
ATCCTGATCGCCGCAACCAACCGGCCGGACATCCTCGATCCCGCGCTGCTGCGTCCCGGCCGCTTCGACCGACAGATCGCCGTCGGCGCGCCCGACGTGATCGGCCGCGAGGCGATCCTGCGCGTGCACGCCAAGGGCAAGCCGTTCGCCGCCGACGTCGACCTGGGCGTCATCGCCCGGCGCACGCCCGGCTTCACCGGCGCCGACCTCGCGAACGTGGTGAACGAGGCCGCGCTGCTCACCGCGCGCAACAACGGCCGGCTGATCACGATGCAGGCGCTCGAGGAAGCGATCGACCGCGTCATCGCCGGACCCGAACGCAAGACACGCGCGATGAGCGACAAGGAGAAGCGGGTCACCGCCTACCACGAGGCCGGCCACGCGCTCACCGCCTGGGCGATGCCGAACCTCGACCCGGTGCACAAGGTGACGATCCTGCCGCGCGGGCGCTCGCTCGGGCACACGCTGGTGCTGCCGCTCGAGGACCGCTACACGCAGACGCGCGCGGAGATCCTCGACCAGCTCGTCTACGCCCTGGGCGGCCGTGCTGCCGAGGAGCTCGTCTTCCACGAGCCCACCACCGGCGCGTCCAACGACATCGAGAAGGCGACCAAGCTCGCCCGCGCGATGGTCACCGAGTACGGCATGAGCACGAAGCTCGGCGCGGTCAAGTACGGGACGAGTGACGCCGAGCCGTTCCTCGGCCGCGACTACGGCCACACCCGCGACTACTCCGAGGACATCGCGGCCGACATCGATGGCGAGGTGCGCGACCTGATCGAGGGCGCGCACGACGAGGCGTGGGAGATCCTGCAGCAGTACCGCGACGTGCTCGACGCCATGGTGCTCGAGCTGGTCGAGAAGGAGACGCTGGCCAAGGACGACCTCGAGCGCATCCTCGCCCCGGTGCGCAAGCGCCCGCCGCACAACACGTTCACCGCGTTCGGCAAGCGCACACCGAGTGACCGGCCGCCGGTGGACATCCCGCCGTCGCTGCGCAAGCCGTCGCCGAACGGCGCCGTCAACGGTTCGCCGAACGGATCGGGTGACGACAGCGGGAAGGCGCAGCCGGGCGTAGTGCCGCAGCCGACCGCGCCGCAGCCGCCGGCACCGCCGTACGACGCGCCGCACGGCGGCACGGCAGGTTGACCGACGTCGAGCCCGGGCAGGTGGACCTTGCCCGGGCGGAGGCGGCGGTCCGCGAGTTGCTCATCGCGATCGGGGAGGATCCCGATCGCGAAGGGCTGAAGTCCACGCCGGCTCGCGTCGCGCGCGCCTATCAGGAGATCTTCGCCGGGCTGCACGTCAAACCTGACGACGTCCTGCAGACGACCTTCGACGAGAACCACGACGAGCTGGTGTTGGTCAAGGACATCCCGCTGTATTCGGTGTGCGAGCACCACCTGGTGCCATGGCACGGCACCGCGGCCGTCGGCTACATCCCGGGCGAGGACGGACGGATCACCGGGCTGTCCAAGCTGGCCCGGGTCGTCGACCTCTACGCGCGCCGCCCGCAGGTGCAGGAGCGGCTCACCTCGCAGGTGGCCGATGCGGTGATGCGCCGGCTGCAGCCGCAGGGCGTCATAGTCGTCGTCCAGGCCGAACACCTGTGCATGGCGATGCGCGGCGTGCGCAAACCCGGTGCCATGACGATGACGTCCGCGGTGCGGGGCATCTTCAAGGACGATCCGCGCAGCCGAGCAGAGGCGTTGAGCCTGATCCTGGGGAAATGACGTGCCGGCCACTCCGCTGCTGCCACGAAGGGCGGATCGCATCTGCGTCGTCGGCGTCCTGAACGTCACGCCGGACTCCTTCTCGGACGGCGGCCGGTACACCTCGCTCGACGACGCGGTGACGCACGCGCGCGAGATGGTCGACGCGGGCGCCGACCTGATCGACGTCGGGGGCGAGTCGACGCGTCCGGGCGCACGCCGTGTCGACGCGGACGAGGAACTGAGTCGCGTGCTGCCGGTGATCCGTGCACTGGCGGCCGAGGACGTGCCGATGTCGATCGACACCTATCGCGCATCGGTGGCGGCGCAGGCGCTGGCGGCCGGCGTGCGTGTGGTCAACGACGTCTCCGGCGGGTTGGCCGACGCGGAGATGGCAGCGGTGGTGCGCGACGCGGGCTGTCCGTGGATCTTGATGCACTGGCGCGGCCATAGCGAGCACATGCAGGAGCTCGCGCGCTACGACGACGTGGTGAAGGACGTGCGTGTCGAGCTGCTCGCTCGGGTCGACGCCGCGGTGGCCGCGGGCATCGACGAGCGCAGGTTGGTGATCGACCCGGGGCTGGGGTTCGCCAAGACCGGCGAACACAACTGGACGCTGCTGGCGAACCTCGACGCGTTCGTCGAGACCGGCCTGCCGGTGCTGATCGCGTCGTCGCGCAAGTCGTTCCTCGGCCGGTTGCTCGCCACGCCCGACGGCACGCCGCGGCCGGTGCACGAGCGCGAGGATGCGACGACCGCGCTCACTGCCTACTGCGCCCTGCGCGGGGTGTGGGGAGTGCGGGTGCATGAGGTGGGTCCGTCCGTCGACGCCGCCTTGGCGATCGCGGCGGTGCAGCGGGGCGGGGTTACATGACCGATTCGATCAGCCTCACCGGACTCCGCGTGCGCGGTCGGCACGGGGTGTTCGAGCACGAGCGGCAGTCGGGTCAGGACTTCGTCGTCGACGCGGTGCTGGAGGTCGACACGGTGGCCGCGGCGGGCTCTGACGATCTCGGTGACACCGTCGACTACGGCGAGCTGGCCCAGCGGCTGGCCGCGGTGGTGTCCGGCCCGCCGGTGAACCTGATCGAGAAGCTGGCCGCCCGGTTGGCGGAGGAGTGCCTCGCCGATCGCCGCGTGCTGGCCGCCACAGTCACCGTGCACAAGCCCCAGGCGCCCATCCCGCTGACGTTCTCGGACGTCGCGGTCACCATCCGCCGGGAACGGGCATGAGCCGCGCGGTGCTGTCGATCGGCTCCAACCAGGGTGACCGCCGGGCGTACCTGCAGTCGGCGGTCGAGGCGTTCCGGCCCTGGCTGACTGCGGTTTCGCCGATCTACGAAACGCCGCCGTGGGGGCCTGTAGCACAGGACGACTACCTCAACGCTGTGCTGCTGGTCGCTGACGACGACGCGTCCGCGCGCGACTGGCTCGCGCGTGCGCACGACGCCGAGCGGGTCGCCGGTCGCACGCGTGAGCTGCGGTGGGGGCCGCGCACGCTGGATGTGGACGTGATCGCGGTCGATGCCGTGATCAGTACCGATCCGCAACTCACGCTGCCGCACCCGCGCGCGCAGGAACGCGCGTTCGTCCTCGTCCCATGGCTGGCCGTCGATCCGGACGCGACGCTGCGCGGGCTCCCGCTGACGGCCTGGCTAGCAGACCTGCCTGACGCACAGACCGTGCATCGCGTAGGAGACCTGGTGGTCGCATGACCAACGGTCCGGTGATGAGCAGGACGCGGTGGACGGACCTGCTGGTGGCGTTCGTCGTTGTGGGTGTCACCGTCTACGTGCTGCTGCGGTTCTCCTACCACAGCTACCTGCAACTGCGTTATCTGGTGCCTGTGCCACTTGCCGTGCTTGCGTTGGCCGAGTTGGTCGCCGCGCGCCGGGTGCGCGCGGCGGTGCGGCATGAACCGAACGCCCGACCGATGGCCGCGATCGTGATCGCCCGCTGCGTGGCGCTGGGCAAGGCCTCATCCGTCGTCGGGGCAGGCGTTGCGGGCGGGTCGGTAGGCATGATCGTTCGCCTGTTGCCCGATCTGGGGCTGGTGAACGTCGCCAACCGCGACGCCACCGTTGGCGGCCTGCTCTTCGCTGCCGCGTTGCTGCTCGTGGGCGCGGGCCTGCTGCTTGAACGTGCCGGAATCGACCCGGGAAGTGATCAT
>DATFTS010000241.1:0-5642 GCA_035261645.1 Jatrophihabitans sp.
GTCCCTAGAGCAAACGCGTCGTCGGGGCTGGACGGCACCTGTTCGCCGCGCACCCCGATCTCCAGCATGCTCGCAAGCTCGGTCGTTCTCACCGAAAGCTCGATCGAAAGGTCGCCCAGCACGATGCAGCGGGCGCGGCGCGGCGGCCTTGGGGGGAACCGACCCTGCGTGCCGGCGAGCCATTCGCCAAGGTATGCGAGCCGCCCGTGCTGCCCCTGCGCGTGGCTCCTCGCGGCCCCGGCCGCCTCGGCGTCAGGCCAGCCGACGCCGGCGCCGAGCTCGAGCAAGGCAGTCACCGGGTCAGTATGTACGCTGCGAGGCCATGAGCTGGACGTGGCGCCTCGAAGGTGCGGACGGGAAATCGCTGAGCACTCCCACCTCGCCCGCTCACTCGAACCAATCCGACGCGGAGAGCTGGCTGGGCGAGCACTGGCGCGACCTGGCGCACGCAGGAGTAGTCCAGGCGACCCTGTTCGAGGACGAGCGCAAGGTCTACGGCCCTATGGCGCTAGCGGAAAGCTGAGTGCCAGCCGTCCAACCGCACGGCCGACCGCTGAGGGTGTGCGGTGGCGCGTGTACCGCGTACCCGGGGGCTGAGCCTCAGATCGCCTCGCCGCGCTGCACCTGCGGCTTGGGCAGCCGCCATCGGCGCGGCAGGTAGGCGCGGCTTCCGGCGTAGAAGCCGATCGTCATGTTGCCGCCCTGTGCCTCGCCATGCCGCTTGATCGACAGCGCGCGGATACGGCGGCCCACGATGTACCACTCGACCAGCAGCGCGAAGAACGCCGCCAGCACGACGAGTTGCAGCGTCGGCACGACGACTCCGACGATCATGACCGGGAACAGCAGGAGCAGGTAGTTGCTGACCATGCGGTGCGAGTCGACATAGTCGCGAGCGAGTTTACGAGTGGAACCCTGATCGCGGCGTGGCAGTGCGCTCGGGTCGCCCCGCTTGAGCGCGGCCCGCTGCTCGGCCACCGTTCGTGGCTTGGCAGCCGCACGTGAGCGGCGCTGCTCCTTCGTGAGCTGCTTCTGGCGCGCCGACGCCTCCTTGCGGGTCTTCGGCGCGGTCATCGGGCCGCGGCGACCCTCCGAATCGCGGCGCTTGGGCGTCGGGCGGCCCTTCCGCAAGGAAATGGTCTCGTCCGACGTGAGCTCGTCGACGACGATCTCGGTCTCGGCGTCTGCGGCAGTATCACGGCGGGACAGCTTCACCAGCCCAGGATACCGGCGCTGAAGAGGTGCTGCGGCTACGGCAGTGCGAGCATCCGGTCCAGCGCCAGGCGGGCGTATTCGGCCACTCGCGCATCGACCGTGATGCGGTTGCGCACCTCGCCGCCGACCAGCGACTCCAGGGATCGCACCAGGTGGGGGAGGTCGATGCGGTTCATCGTGGAGCAGTAGCAGACCGTGCGTTCGAGGAACATCACTCGCTTGTCCGGATGCCGTGCGGCGAGCCGCCGCACCAGGTTCAGCTCCGTACCCACGGCCCACGACGACCCGGCCGGCGCCGCGTCCAGCGCCTTGATGATGTACTCGGTCGAGCCCACCAAATCGGCGCCAAGCACCACCTCGTGCCGGCACTCCGGATGTACGAGGACGTTGACCCCCGGCGCCCGGCGGCGCACTTCGGCGACGTTCTCCGGAGTGAAGCGGCCGTGCACCGAGCAGTGCCCCTGCCAGAGAATCATCGTGGCGTCGCGCAACTGCTGCGCCGTCAGCCCGCCGTTGGGTTTGTGGGGGTTAAAGACGACGCACTCGTCCAGCCCGATGCCGAGCTGCAGGACGGCGGTGTTGCGACCAAGGTGCTGATCCGGCAGGAAGAGCACCTTCTTGCCGCCGGCACCGTCAGGTGCCGAGCCGAACGCCCAGCGCAGCGCGCGTTCGGCGTTGGACGACGTGCACACCGCGCCGCCGTGCTCGCCGGTGAACGCCTTGATCGCCGCGGAGGAGTTCATGTACGTGATCGGGACGGTGACATCAGCGATCCCCGCGTCCTCGAGCACGTCCCAAGCCTCGACGACCTGCTGGTGGCGCGCCATGTCGGCCATCGAGCAGCCGGCCGCAAGGTCCGGCAGGATCACCTGCTGTTCCGGGGAGGTGAGGATGTCCGCCGATTCGGCCATGAAGTGCACGCCGCAAAAGACGATGTACTCCGCCTCCGGGCGGCCCGCGGCGTCGCGGGCGAGCTTGAACGAGTCACCCGTGACGTCGGCGAACTGGATAACCTCGTCGCGCTGGTAGTGGTGACCGAGGATGAAGGCCCGTTCGCCCAGGGCGGCGCGGGCGGCCTTGGCCCCGGCGACCAGGTCCGGGTCGGAGGCCGGCGGGAGTTCGCCCGGGCAGTCGACGCCGCGCTCGGAGTCGGCATCGCTGCCCTGCCCGAGCAGATACAGTGCGAGAGGCGTTGCGGCCGGCTCGGTAAACGTCACGGACAAAGGGTATGCGGCGCGGCGGCCCACTCGGTTGTGTCGTGGCGATGGTTACCATGGAATAGCGGCCGGGAACGCCTGGTTGCAGTGCCTAGTTGAACCGAAGTCCTGCTTGTACTACCTCCGGGAGCGTCATGACCAGCACCGAAACCTCCGTCGAGCTCACCACTGCCCCGGCCGAGGCGCCGGCCACGAAGATGGAGCTGACCGAGGCCGCCGCGGTCAAGGTCCGCGCTCTGCTCGAGCAGGAGGGTCGTGACGACCTCCGCCTTCGCGTCGCCGTCCAGCCCGGAGGCTGCTCGGGTCTGCAGTACCAGCTGTTCTTCGACGAGCGGACCCTCGACGGCGACCTCGAGCTCGACCTGCACGGCGTCCCCGTCGTCGTCGACCGGATGAGCGCGCCTTACCTGGGCGGCGCCACCATCGACTTCACCGACACGATCGAGCAGCAGGGTTTCACGATCGACAACCCGAACGCGTCGAGTGGCTGCGCCTGCGGCAACTCGTTCTGCGGCTGATTCGCGCTCTCGGACGTCCTCTGGACCGCGGTCCGCGCGCTTCTCGCTCCAAAGTTGTCCGCGCTTCCAGCCGTCAGAGCGGCTGGTAGGGCGGACAACTCGCGGAGGCCGGAAAGTTGTCCGCGCTTCCGGCCGCCGGAGCGGCTGGTAGGGCGGACAACTCGCGGGGAAGGGGGACGGGCACTCCTGGTGATGTTGTCGCTTCAACCGGCGATGCACCAGATCGTTAGGTAACCTCCGCGGCATGGCCGTTCTCGTCGCCGGGTCGATCGCGACCGATCACCTGATGCACTTCCCGGGCAGGTTCTCCGAACAGCTGCTCGCCGACCAGTTGCACAAGGTGTCGCTGTCCTTCCTCGTCGACGACCTGGTCGTCCGCCGCGGTGGCGTCGCTGCGAACATCGCCTTCGGGATGGGTCAGCTCGGCGGCTCGCCGGTGCTCATGGGCGCGGTCGGCGCCGACTTCGACGAGTACCGGGCCTGGCTGGAGCGGCACGGCGTCGTCTGCGACTTCGTGCACGTCTCCGAGGTGCACCACACCGCGCGCTTTGTGTGCACCACCGATCAGGAGATGTGCCAGATCGCATCCTTCTACGCGGGCGCGATGAGTGAGGCCCGCAACATCGAGTTGGCACCGGCATGGGAGGCGTCGAACGCCGACCTCGCCGTTATCTCCGCCGACGATCCGACCGCGATGGTGAGGCACAGCGTCGAGTGCCGCGACCGCGGTTACCGTTTCGCCGCCGACCCGTCCCAGCAGATCGCCCGCATGAGCGGTGACGAACTGCTTGCCCTGGTCGAGGGCGCAGACCTGCTCTTCACCAACGACTACGAGAAGAGCCTGCTGTTGTCCAAGACGGGCCTTGGCGAGGCGGACCTGATGGCCCAGGTCAAGGTGCGCGTGACGACGCTGGGCTCGAAGGGCGTGGAGATCGCCGGGCGTGACGTCGACTACGTGCACGTGCCGGTCGCGCAGGAACGTGTCATGGCCGACCCCACGGGCGTCGGCGACGGCTTCCGCGCCGGCTTTCTCACCGCGCGTGGCTGGGGACTGTCCTGGCAGCGCGCGGCCGAGGTCGGCAGCCTGCTGGCCACCCTGGTACTCGAAACAGTCGGAACGCAGGAGTACGTCGTCAAGCCGCACGACTTCGCCGACCGACTCGCCGAGTCCTACGGCGACGACTGCGCCGCAGAGGTCCTGCCCTACCTCGGCTGATGTCGCGCTGGGCGACGCCCAGGGCTAGCCCGCCTCGGTGTCCTCCGCGGCGTCGATCGCATGCTCGTTCAGCGACGTGAGCAGCGGTGACCGTGCCAGCATGAACACCCCGCCGGCGATCCCTGCAGCGCCGAGAATCGCCAACGGGATCCACGGCCCGGTCCGCGTCATTTCGTTGTAGACGAGCACACCCCACAGGATGGACACCAACGGGTCCATCAGAGTGAAGCCCGGCTGGGCGGCCAGCAGCGGCCCGGTGTGCAGCGCCCACTGGACGATGATCACGCCGGTGATGCCCAGACCTGCGGCTGCATAGGTCTGCCACGTGGTCACTACGCCAATGACGCCGTGCGCACTGAGCTGCGCGGTCACCTCCTTGATCAACGTCGCGGTGAGGCCGAAGGTGCTTCCGGCGGCAGCGCCGAGGCACGCCGTGCGCCAGATGGGTCCGCCGCGCTGCGCGGCGATCAGCAGGCCGACGATGAATGCGACGGTGCCGCCGCCGGCAACGACATAGAGCCCATGACTGACGTTCGACTCATTGCCCGGCTTCGGATTGAGGGCGGCGATCAGGACGACCATCCCCGCCGTCATCGTCCAGATGCCAGTCCACTCCGTCCGCCCGATCGAGGTACGGAACACCCGCGACGCCACCAGCAGCGTCAGCGGCACCTCGAGGGTGATGACCGTCTCGACGGCGGACAACGGGCCGTAGCGCAGTGCGATGGCCTGCAGGACGAAGGACGCCACCATGCCGCTGAACCCGATGATCCAGGTGGTGCGGCGTACGAGGTCGGCGAGAACCGCGGGACCGAACGGCTTGTGCTCGCGCTGCTCCAGGCTGGCTTTGCGCTGCATCACGTTGGCCAGCGCGTTGCCGCCGGCCGCAGCGGCCGCGCACAAGAAGCTCAGCGCTTCATTCGATCCGACACTAGTCACGACGCTGCGAAGGTATCGGAACTCTAAAGCCGAACGGGGTAGGCGGGCTCCGGAACGTCTGGTTTGATGCGCTGCTCGACGAAAATGCCGTGCCACGTCAGGAACACCAACAACGTCCAGATCTTGCGTGAGTAGTCGTGCGGCCCGTCACGGTGCGCATCCAGCAGGCGCAGCGCGGCGCGGCGGTCGATGAGCTCGTCAGCTTGCGACTCGGTGATGATGTCCCGGGCCCAGTCGTACATCACGTCCCGCAGCCAGTGGCGGATGGGCACCGGAAAGCCGAGCTTCGGCCGGTCGAGGACGTGCGGCGGGACAATCTGGGCCAGCGCCTTGCGCAGGGCGTACTTCGTGGTCTCCCTGGTGATCTTGAGGTTGGTCGGGACGGATGACCCCACCGCGAACACCTCGGTGTCGAGGAACGGCACGCGCAGCTCGAGCGAGTTGGCCATCGTCATTTTGTCCGCCTTGACGAGAATGTCGCCGCGCAGCCAGGTGAACAGGTCCACATACTGCATGCGCGTCGAGTCGTCGAGATGC
>DATFTS010000242.1:0-1761 GCA_035261645.1 Jatrophihabitans sp.
GCACCGCGCCGAGCTGCATCGCGGAGCGCACGGTGTTCACATCACGGGCGGCGGTGATGACGATGACGTCGGGGTGCACGCGGCGCTCGATGAGGCTGCGCACGACGTCCAACCCGCTGCCGTCAGGCAGGTAGACGTCCATCAGGACGAGGTCGGGTTCGAGCGTCGCCACTGCTTGCAACGCGCCGGCAGCCGTGTGTGCCTCACCGACTACCTCGAATCCGTCGATCTTGGCCACGTACGCCGCGTGTATCGACGCCACGCGATAGTCGTCGTCGACCACGAGCGTCCGGATCGGCGCCAGCGTCACTGGGCGGCCCTCTCGGCAGCGTGAACTACGCCTGACAGCGGTGCGGTGAGGATCGACTTCGGCAGCACCACGGTGAACTCCGCGCCGGGGCCTTCGCTGACTGTGATCGTGCCGTTGAGCCGGAGCACCAACCGATGCACGAGAGCAAGTCCCAACCCGCGGTGCAACGAGCCGCGCGCCTCCTTCGTCGTGTACCCGTCGGCGAAGATCTGCTCCGCCATCCCGTCCGGAATGCCCGGGCCGTTATCGGCCACCCGCACACAGATCGAGTCCTCGTCCTCGACGATCGCGACGGTGACGCGGCCACTGCCCGGAGCTGGGGACACTGCTTCGAACGCGTTGTCGATCAAATTCCCGACGATGGTCGTGAGCGCCTGCGGACGGGTCAGCGCGTCACCCAGCCAGGTGTCCTCGCTGATCTCCAGACTGATACCGCGCTCACTCGCCACAGCCGCCTTACCGAGCAGCAGGCCGACGATGAGCGGCGCTGCGACCTGCGAGCGCACCGAGTCGGCGAACTCCGTCGCCGACCCCTGCATCTCCGTCACGTACCCGAGCGCGTCGTCGTACTGACCGAGTTCGAGCAACCCGGCAAGCGTGTGCATGCGGTTGGTGAACTCGTGCTGCTGTGCGCGCAGCGAATCGGTGAGGCTGCGCACGCCGTCGAGTTCACGCAGCAGCCCCGACATCTCGGTGCGGTCACGCAGTGTCACCACGGCGCCGTGCGGACGTCCTGCCAGCATGACCGGCATCCGGTTCACCACGAGGGCGTAGTCGTCGGTCAGGACGATCTCGTCTCCGCCGCCCAGCCTTCCGGCCAGCACTTCGCGCAGCCGCCCCGGCGGCACCAGATCGTCCAGCCGTCCGCCCACCGGCGCCTTGCCGATCTTCAACAGCCGTCGTGCCTCGTCGTTCACCATCGTCACCCGGCCGGGCTGGTCGAAGGCGACGATGCCTTCGCGAATGCCGTGCAGCGTCGCCTCGCGTTCCTGCAGCAACTGGGCGATCTCGTCGAGCTCGAGGCCGAAGGTCTTGCGCTTGAGCCGTCGGGCGAGCAGCCACGACGCCACGGCGCCGGCGCCGAGCGCGACCGCGAACCAGCCGGCATACGCCGGTAGTTCGTTCCAGAGCGCAACGGAAACGGCGCTCTCCTTGATGCCCACCGACACCTCGCCGATCATCGCGCCGTCAGCGCTGTACATCGGTGCCTTGCCGTTTGCGGAGCGACCAGTCGCGCCGTGATCGATCCCGGCGTGCGTCTGCCCGTCGAGCGTGACGATCGGCTCCTCGACCTGCTGGCCGATCAGCGTCGGGTCGGGGTGTGAGTGACGTACCCGGTTCATGTCGATGACGACGACATAGGCGGCGTTCGTCTCGAACTGGACCTTGGTGGCCCGTGCTTGCACGAGGGCAGCGCAGCCGCGACTCGGATGCTCGACGCAGCTCTGCAC
>DATFTS010000243.1:0-1834 GCA_035261645.1 Jatrophihabitans sp.
ACTTCGGAGCGTGGCGTGGCGGCTTGGCGCCGAGCACCATCGCGAGCACCGGCAGCCACACGCGCACTGCAGCCGGCTCGTCGTCGACGATGTTGTAGATACCGGTGCGGCCGGACTCAACGGCGAGCACGGTTGCCGCCGCCGCGTCGTCCAGGTGAATGAAGGACGTCACACCGCCGCCGTCGCCCACGATCGGAAACTGCCGCTTGCGCACTGGCTCGAGCAGGCCGTCGTTGGCCGCGCCGTAGAAGCCGCCGTATCGCAGCGCGACACCGCCCGCATCGACGACCACCTGGTCGAGGTAGCTCATCGCGGCGTTCGTCTGCCGGGCCGATGCCGGCGGGTTCGGGTCCAGCGGGTCCTGCTCGGTCTTGACCGGGCCACCCTCGCGCGCGTACCGATAGCTCGCGAAGCTCTGCGCGACGACGCGCGAGACGCCGGCGGCTCGAGCTGCCGCGAGCAGCGCATCGGTGCCCTCGGTGCGGAGTCGATTCGTCTGGGCAAAGGTGCGGTCGAGGCTGCGTGAGAAGCGTACGTTCGCCAGGGCAGTCGCTTGGTGGACGACGGCGTCCGGTGCTGCCGCGCGCACTGCCTTCGTGGCGGCGGCGGCGTCGAGCAGGTCGAGCGGTATCGCCTTGGCGCCGAACTTCGTGATCCGGTCCGCGTGTCCTGGCGAGTGGAAGGTGCCCATGACCTCATGCCCCCTGTCCACCAACTGCGCGACCAGCCTGGTGCCAAGTGCGCCACTGGCGCCGGCAACAAAAACTCGCATCGGTCCTGCTCCTCTCTCGTGTCACCTCTGGGGCGACGTGCGGGTCATGTGTGTGATGACACGCGGCGATCGGAGGATGTGACCGATGGACGAGGACGAATGGCTGGCTGACCGGTTCGAAGAGCATCGCCCACGACTGCGTGCCGTGGCCTATCGCATGCTGGGCTCACTTACCGAGGCCGACGACGCGGTGCAGGACGCATGGGTGCGGCTGAGCAGAGCGGGCGCAGACGACGTCGACAACCTCGGCGCCTGGCTCACCACGATCGTCGCCCGGGTGTGCCTGAACGCGCTGCGATCACGCAACGTGCGCCGCGAGCAGTCGTACGACGCGCACGTGCCCGATCCGGTGGTGAGCGTCGACGCGCAGCTTCAGCCTGAAGAACAGGCGGTGCTCGCCGACTCGGTCGGGCTCGCCTTGCAGGTGGTGCTCGAGACGCTGACACCGGCTGAGCGGCTCGCGTTCGTGCTGCACGACATGTTCGACCTGCCGTTCGAGGAGATCGCGCCGATGGTCGGACGGACGCCGGTTGCGGCTCGGCAACTCGCCAGCCGCGCCCGGCGACGCGTTCGCGGTGCGGCGGTGCGGACGCTCGACCCTGACCTCGCGCGCCAGCGTGAGGTGGTTTCCGCGTTCTTCGCCGCTGCGCGCGACGGCGACTTCGACGGGTTGGTGGCGGTGCTCGACCCGGAGGTCGTGCTGCGTATCGACGCCGGCGTCGGCAAGCGAGCGTCGATGGCTGTGCAGGGCGCGCACGGCGTTGCGCGGCAGGCGCTCAGCGGGCTCGCGTCGGCTCTTCGCAATGTCGAGTTGCGGCCGGCGCTGGTGAACGGTGCTGCCGGGGTAGTGGTCGTGGCGCGGAACCGGCCGATGACCGTGATCGGCTTCACCGTGACGGAAGGGCGAATCGCCGAGATCGACGCGGTCGCCGATCCGGAGCGGGTTGGCATGATCACGGCGGGAATATTCGACTTCGAATAATCGCTGCCGGATGGGTTCAGACCGCGCGCACGAGGCCCGACCGGGCCGACGACGGCGCGGGCCGGCTGCTCGACAGGCTC
>DATFTS010000244.1:0-1744 GCA_035261645.1 Jatrophihabitans sp.
CGGCGTCCTGGTCGACGTCCATCCGCATCCGGAGACCGCCCTCTGCGACGGGGCGCAGGCACTGTTCGGCGACGCGCTCGACGAGCTCGCGCAAGCGGTGGCGACCATTCCAGCGCTGCTCGGCCGAACCTCCGCCGCACACCTCGCCGGTTAGCTCAGCTCTCTGTCAGGCCGGCACCGCCACAGCCCGCGAGCGCAGCCAGATCGACCACGGCTCGATGCTCTTGATGTTCAGGATGCTGCCCATCCACGGGTCAACGGTGAACAACGCTCTGACCGCAGCCTCGTCGAACGCCTCCACGATCAGCACGGCGACGGTGCCGTCGTCGCCGCTCACCGGACCGCCGAGGACGACGACGCCGTGTTCGGCGAGGCGGTCGAGATAGGCCGCGTGCGCGTCCCAGTCGCGCTGCTCGCGCAACCCGCGAGAGTGGTCCCAAGCCGGCCCACGTTCGGTCCGCATCAGGTGATAAGCCATGCCGGAAACCTAACGCTCGCCACCGACAACGACGGCTCGGTTGCGGGCCTGCGTCACGCCGGCGGGACTAGCGACTGGTTTCCAGCCGGCGCAGCCGCTCCTCGTAGGACGCCACCGCGGAAAGTCGGACGCGTACCCGCTCGTGTTCGGCGCTGATCAGATCGAGCATGGTGCGCTCGGCGTCGGTGGCGCTGCCCTCCACCGGCGCCCGACGGAGCCGATCCTCGATATCGGCCAGCCTGGCTTCGATCGCGGCGACCTGCGGCGCCAGCCGGCGCATCTCGTTCGCCGTCCACTCCGCGGTCCGCTCCACCCGCGCCACCCAGTCGTGCAGGTCCTGGGCGCGGCGCGCCACGGGGTCGACCGCTTCGGCCGCGCGCCAGCGCAGCGCCTCGTCGACTCGGCGTCGCAGTTTCCCTGTCAGCCGCTGGACGAACGATTCGGGCACGGTGGCGGTCTCCTTCATCGGTGCAGGGTGATTTCTCCGGTCGCGACCCACTGGCGCAGCAGGTCGCTCTCCCGGCTGAGCAGGTGTTCGGCGCTGATGGGGCAGGGCTCGCCTACCGCGTGCTCCCACGACGTCTGGTCGGGATTGTCGATGAACGAGACGCCGGCGAGATGCAGCTCCGCCGCCGGATACAGCTGCTTGGCGAGCCAGGTCGCCATCGTCCCGGTAGTTGCCCAGTGGGGTGTCTGGAAGGAGTCGATGCCGAGCGCGTCGGAAAGCGGGATCGTGACGTCCCGGTTGGGCACCGCAACCATCCCGAGATCGGGTGGCCACCAATCCGGGATCGTCTCGGGTTCCCAGTGCATCCGCCCGGGCTCGACGAGGAGATAGAGACGGTCGCGGTAGTCCTGGAAAAGCCAGCGGGTCGGCCGGACGCCCCGGTTGAAGACGACGACGTCGGCCCGCTGCCCTACGGCGGGCGGCCGGTCTGGTGTGTCGAGGGCGAAGCCGTTGACCCGGAACACCAGGTCGCACGAGTCGACGAGTGCCGCGCGCTCGGCGGACGGGTCCAGCGGCGCGTTGGCCACCACCGCCACACGCCGCACCGGCAGCCGCGCATACGCGTCAGTGAGTTCGCGCAGTAACTGCACAGCGGGCCCACCTACCGGTACGGGCGACGGCGACGCGTCCACGGAGACCACCGCGGCACTGTACCGAAAGGTGGGACGGATCACCGAGGGCCTGGATCAGCTGCCCTGAGTGCTACATATTCCACTCCGGTGCGAAAACCGAGTATGTGCGCTCGCGATCGTCGCGGA
>DATFTS010000245.1:0-1854 GCA_035261645.1 Jatrophihabitans sp.
TCTTTAGCCCTCGCTCGATCGAGTCGATCGCTGCGGGCAGCTCGCCCTGCCTGCGATGGACGAGCGCCTCGGCCAGCAACAGCTCCGCCGTGGTCCGCGCGTCGCCGAGGCGAGGCTCGAACTGTTCACGCAAGAGCTCGAGTGGGATTCGGCCGTCGGCCGCGCGTGCCCAGATGCTAAGCGCGACGCCGGCGGCCGTCTGGTCGCCAATGGCCCGCGCGGCCTCGAACGTCTGGCGGCATATGTCGATGGCTTGCCGCAGATCTCCGGTGCGCAGCCGGCACAGCGCGAGGTTCCAACTGGCGGTGTTCACTTCCCACTGGTCACCGGTACGTCGCAGGAGCCGTACGGCTTCGTGCAACGCCGACTCCGCCGCTTCGAAGTCCGACGCGGCGTAGCGGATCAGACCAACGAAGCTGAGGCTCTGCCCTTGGCCCCATGCGTCGCCGAGGCGGCGGCGCACCTCGAGCGAGCGCTGCGCGTACCGGACGCCGCGCCGATACCAGGGCAGCATCGTCATCACCGGTGCATGCTCCGACCACGCCTGACCGAGTTCGGGTGAGGCGCCGTAACGTTCGGCAAGGTTCATGCCGCGCAGGTGCGCCCACGCACAGGCGAGCTTGCCGCCGTGAAACCAGTACAGGTAGGCGAGCCGGCTGTAGAGCCGCATCGCCAGGAACTCGTCGTCCGCGCCCGCGGCTGGCAGCCGGCCCGTCGTCATCCGCGGCAGGAAACTGTGACCTGCCTGCACGAGCAGCTCCCACAGCAGGCGCGGCGCCAGGAAGAAGCGCCGCGGAACCCGTCGGCCGAGCAACTGCAGCGCCCCTTCGAGGCGCTCCTTCGCGGTTGCGACCTCGCCCTGCTTGAACGCCAACGTGCCCAGCTTGCCGTCCAGCGCTGCGGCATCCGCGGCATCTGTCGCCAGCGCTCGTGCGGCGTCGAGTTGCGTGCGGGCCTCCCGGTAGCTCCCGTCGAGCATCAGGACGTCGCCGAGCCCTTCAGCAATGCGCCGGTGAGTGACAGCGTCGTCCGGGTCGACCATTGCGTTCGCGAGCCGGTAGTGCGAAGCAGCCATGTCGAGCGCGTAGCGGCGGCGCGCGAGCTCGGCTGCTGCCATTGCATAGGGCAACGCATCCGCGCGGCGGCCGGCCTGGTGCAGGTGATACGCGAGATCGAAGACGAGTTCGCCGGGCTCGCCGACAGTCTCCTCGATCAACGCGTCCGCGGCGCGACCATGCAGATCACGACGGACGTCCTCGTCCAGCCGCGCCAGCAACGACTCGCGGATCTTGTCGTGGAAGAACGTGCACGCATCGCCGCTCTCGTCGATCCAGAGCAGCCGTCGCCGGCGCGCGTCCTCAAGGGTCGCGGCGGCGTCGACGGACTCGCCGGCGATACGAGCGGCCGTGCGGATGCTGAACTGGCTGCCGAGCACGGCGCCAACAGAGAGCAGTTCGAGCGCGTCCCTGCCGAGCAGTTCCAACCGACGGACGAGAAAGGCAGCCGAACGACGCGCGGCTTGGATCTCCGAGAGCCGGCTGCTGTCGAGCACCCATCCGGCACGCCCAGGAACGATGGCCTGCGCCTCCGCGAGTCCGCGAAGCACGGCCGCGGCCATAAACGGGTTCCCATCAGCCAGCCGGGCCACTGTGGCGATCGCGTCCGGGGGTAACTGCCCGGCCATCGACTCCGCGAGCAACGCGATCGCGCGAGGCGTCAGCGGGCCGAGGTGCATCCGCTGCATTGAGCGGACGCGTCGCAGCGGGTGGTCGGCCGGGACTTCCTCGGGCCGGAAGGCCGCGATCACGCCAAGGTTCCGCGGCGCGTGCACCGGGTCGGCGTAGAGCTCGGTGA
>DATFTS010000246.1:0-3367 GCA_035261645.1 Jatrophihabitans sp.
GAGGCCGCCGCGCCCGCGCTGGTGGTGGTCGGCGTGCTGCTGATGGGGCAGGTGCGCCACATCGACTTCCGCGATCTGAGCATCGGTATCCCGGCGTTCCTGACGATCGTGCTGATGCCGTTCACCTACTCGATCACCAACGGTGTCGGCGCCGGATTCATCAGCTGGGTCGTCATCCGCGCGTTGACGGGAAAGGCACGGAGCATCCATCCGCTGTTGTGGGTGGTGTCCGCCGCATTCGCCATCTACTTCGCGATCGATCCGCTCAAGACGCTGTTCGGCATCAGCTGACCGCGCGCGTTTAGGTCGTGATCGACGACTGCGAAATTCGGCCCACGTAAGCTCGCGTAGCCCTTGTAACCAAACCTGTGGTGAACATGTACGAGATGACTCCATGGCGTCCGGCCGTGCCGAACAGAAACGAACCCGGGCGCCTTTCCATTGCCAAGGCGATGCAGTCCGGCTGGGCGTGCCGTTGGTGCTTCCGGCCGCTTCACGACACCGTGATGACCACGCGCTGCCTGAACTGCGACTACCCGGACGAGTAACGCGGCGACCGCTCGATGGACCGGCTTCGAGCCATGTGTGCTCCTGAATTGTCCTACGCGGGTAGGACAGCTCCGGAGCACAACTGGGTCCGCGGGCGGCCGCAAACGACCGATCAGATCCGGTGAATCTCAATCGGTGCAGGCAGCTGGTCAGCAAGTCGTCGCAGGTCCTTCGGATCCGACGTCCAGATCGTCGAGGAACTCGCCGCAGCGATGAACACCACGTGCGCGTCAACCACGTCGCGGCCGCCGGCCTGGCCCGACAGCGCGCCGACGTCATGCGCCTGCCCGACGTCGAACGGCTCGACGTGGCAGCCGCGAAGAAACCGTCGCAGCTGGACCTGCCGCGGTGAGCGACTCACCTGAGCAACGACCGGAGCCGTGGTGACCGGCACAACGCCCAGTTCCAGCCGGGCTCGGTGGTCGGCCCACGCCCGGCGGTCGTTGCGCTCAGCGGCGACCAGCATTCCGGCGTCGTAAACGACACTCATGCCGACTGCGGTCGGCGCGATCGACGGACCTCGCCCGCGACCCGGCGCCGCGCGGCGTCCATCTCGGCCTCCGACAGCCGACCATGCTCGGCTTCCCACTCGGCGACAGCGGCCAATCCGTCGCGCACGAGCAGCGCCCGCCGCGCGGCGGCAGTCATCCACGCTGAAACACTGACGCCTTCTTCCTCGGCGGCAGCGAGCACCCGGTCGTGCACGTCAGGATCGACGGTGATGGCCAACTTCGGCGAAGGCTTTCCACGCGGCATGAACCAAAGTGTACGACCGCAGTAGGATACTTTGCTCGAGCGCGAAGAACAGCCCCGAAATACAAGGGTTGTAGCGGAGCGGGTGACGGGAATCGAACCCGCACTGTCAGCTTGGGAAGCTGATGTTCTGCCATTGAACTACACCCGCGAACATGCGCGAGATTACACGAGCCAGCCGAGCGAGCCCGCGGCCGAAGCCGGCATCCGAACTCCACCGAAACGAAAGTTGTCCGCGCCTCCGGCCGCTGGAGCGCCGGGAAGCGCGGACAACTTCGCTAATGGGGACTCAGTGATGCAGCGGCTGTCCCGTCGTCGGGTCCAGCAGGAACCTACGAGCGTTCGGGGCGTCACCGCCGTGCGCGCCGCCGAAGTCGAACAGCCCGTTGAGGCTGCCGGCCACCGAGTCGAAGCTGCCGGCGATCCCCGGCAGGCCCCAGTTCTGCTCGGCGAACTTGATGATCGACGACTGGTCGGTCAGCGTGTGGTCCACCGAGTTGTGCTTCGCCCACGGTGAGATCACCAGGAACGGCTGGCGCGGACCGTAACCGCAGCGGCCCTGCTGCCCGCCCAGCGGCGTGCCGGAACCGCACATGCCCGTGCCGGTCAGTGCGTCCGCCACCGTCGTCGACGGGTTGGTGACGCCCGAGTAGGCGTGGTCATACCAGCCGTCCGAGTCGTCGTAAGCGACGATCACGGCGGTGTTCTTCCAGTCCGGGGTCTTCTGCAGCGCGTTGATCTCGTTCACGACGAACTGCTGCTCGTCGAGCGGGTCGGAGTACGCGGCGTGCCCATCCTGGTAGCCGGGAGCCTTGAGGAAGCTCACGGCCGGCAACGCCGACGGCGGCAGGTCACCGTTGTGAATCGCCGACACCAGCTGGTCGAAGTCGCTCGTGTCGTACTGGTGGTTGGGCGTGTCGAACTGCGGCTGGCCGTTCACGTAGTGCTGCGTGTCGGTGCCGATCGTGCGCAGCGAGCTCAGCGGAACCTGGCCGGCGTTGTTGGTCGGCAGCGTCAGGTGGTGCGGGTTCGCAGTCGAGGCGTAGTACTCGAACGGCTCGTGGTGGGCGATGTAGTCGTCCTTGTAGCCGTACTGCCCGGTGCCGGTGGCAAGCGGAGCGGTGAGCCCGGCACCGACCGGGTGCACTGCGTTGCAGATGCCCTGGTTGCTCGAGTGCGGTACGGAGTTGCTGAAGCCGCCGTTCTTGAACTCGTCCGCAATGAACGTGGAGGTCGGCTGGCCGGGGTTGCCGACCGCGGTCGCCGCGTCCGCGAACGTCGTCGTCGGCCGGAAGCCGCCCTGGAACCAACCCCATGACTGGCCGCGCGCGTTGAGCAAGTCACCGATGTTCTTGCCGCTCATCGCGACCGCATCGCGGGTCGAGCAGTCGTCGTAGTAAGGCTGCGCGTCGCTCGTCAGCGAGAATCCGCCCTGGCCGTCCGGCGTCACGTCAGCGTTCGGCGAGGTTGCCGTTGCGACCGATGGGTTGTTCGCGGTGTGCGCCATGTCGACGCCACCCGTGTCGCCGGAGACGAGGTTGATCGCACCCGGCGCCGACGGCCCGAACGTGGAGCTGTACGAGTTGTCACTCATCGCGTACTGCTGGGCGTAGTTCCACAGCCCGGTGACCGTGTTGCCGTCGTAGTAGTTCATGACGTCGCCAGCGACGCACTTGCCGCCTTCCGGCGTCGCCCCGCCTCCGTTGCCGACGGTCTGCGGGAACTTGTCCATCGCACCGTTGTCGAAGGCCTTCTGCTCGTCGCTGTAGTTGTGGTCCTGGTCGCAGGTCAGGACGTCGTTGACGTTCGTCGGGTCGTAACGGCGTGGGTTCACGCCGTTCGGGTTCGCCGTCAGCAGGGCTGGAGTCAGCCCGTCGACCGAAGGCGTGTGCGACGAAGCGTTGAAGGTCTGGCCACCGGTGTTGGCGGCGTTCGGGTACGTGCCGAAGTAGTGGTCGAAGGACACGTTCTCCTGGAAGATCACAACCAGGTGCTTGATCGGCGTGGCGGTTGCGCTGTGGTGGTCGCCGTGGCGTTCCTGGGCCGACGCGCCCGCTGCACCAGT
>DATFTS010000247.1:0-2676 GCA_035261645.1 Jatrophihabitans sp.
CTTACGCACGGTGCTAGTGCCTGCGCTGATGCACGTGCTCGGCAGATCGAACTGGTATTACCCGAGGTGGCTGGAAAGGATCACGCCACGTGTCTCCGTCGAACCGCACGACGACGGCTGGTCACCGGAACCGGGCGACGAACCCGAAGGGGAGCGCCAGCTCGCCGGCGTGTGAGCTCGTTACGGCCTCAGGTCCCTCATGTCCGAGTGCGGGGCTGGATCTTCTCTGGTTGACATAATGTACATTATCGGCGAACTTCGAAGAGCTTCGTGTGGCGACGGAGCGGGCGGACACGCCGGCACATCACCCGCTGCGTCGCCACACACCGCCGAGCACCGCGCCCCTGAGTTCGGCAGCGGCGTCGGACACAGTTGTGTGCCGAAGTTGTCCTACGCGCGTCGGACGACTCTGGACCGCAGCAAACACTTCACGCGCTCGCCACCTGGCAGCACGCCGCAGACGGACTCTCCTCCGTCGTCGCTCGGGGCGAAGTTGCAGCGACTTATGTCAACTGCGACCGACGCACACTCGCCGCTTGATCAAGATCGCCCTCCTCACGCGTGAGGCTACGCGCGCAGCAGGGTTGTGCATTTATCGGCGAGTCCGAAAAGAGCTTTGTGTGTGGCGGCGGAGCGGGCGGACACGCCGACACATCACCCGCTGCGTCGCCACACACCGCCGAGCGCTACGCCAACGAGCTAGGCGGCGGCCGCGGACATAGTGGTCTCTGAGGTCTCCGCGCGCATCGTTCGAGATCACGAGCTCCTCACGACGGCCAGCGATCAGGCGACGTAGGCCGCGAGGTGCTCGCCGGTGAGGGTGGAACGGGCGGCGACAAGGTCGGCAGGCGTGCCCTCGAAGACGACCCGGCCACCGTCGTGGCCTGCACCGGGGCCAAGGTCGATGATCCAGTCGGCGTGCGCCATGACCGCTTGGTGATGCTCGATGACGACGACCGACTTGCCGGAGTCGACCAGCCGGTCGAGCAGGCCCAGCAGATGCTCCACGTCGGCGAGGTGGAGCCCGGCAGTCGGCTCGTCGAGGACGTAGACACTCCCCTTTTCGGCCATCTGGGTGGCCAGCTTGAGCCGCTGTCGTTCGCCGCCGGACAGTGTGGTGAGCGGCTGGCCGAGGCTGAGGTAGCCGAGCCCGACGTCGGCGAGCCGGTCGAGGATGGCGTGCGCGGCGGGCGTGCGCGCCTCTCCGGCGCCGAAGAACTCCTCGGCCTCGGTCACCGACATCGCGAGCACCTCGCTGATGTCCCGGCCGCCGAGGTGATAACCGAGCACCGACGCCTCGAACCGCTTGCCCTCGCACTCCTCGCAGGTGGTGGCGACACCGGCCATCATCGCAAGATCGGTGTAGATGACGCCGGCGCCATTGCACGTGGGGCAAGCGCCCTCCGAGTTTGCGCTGAACAGCGCCGCCTTCACGCCGTTGGCCTTCGCGAACGCCTTGCGGATCGGGTCGAGCAGTCCGGTGTACGTCGCCGGGTTGCTCCGCCGGGAGCCGCGGATCGGCGTCTGGTCGACCGACACCACTGCGTCGCGCCCGGACACCGAGCCGTGAATCAGCGAGCTCTTGCCCGAGCCGGCCACCCCGGTCACGACCACGAGCACGCCCAGCGGGATGTCCACATCGACGGCGCGCAGGTTGTGGGTGCTGGCGCCGCGCACGTCCAGCACTCCCGTAGGTGTCCGCACCGACGGCTTCAAGGATGCGCGGTCGTCCAGGTGCCGCCCGGTCAACGTGGCGCTGGTGCGCAGCCCGTCGACGGTGCCCTCGAACATCACCTCGCCGCCCTCGGTGCCCGCGCCGGGGCCGAGATCGACGACGTGATCGGCGATCGCGATCACCTCTGGTTTGTGCTCCACGACCAGCACGGTGTTGGCCTTGTCGCGCAGCCGCAGCAGCAGGCCGTTCATCCGCTGAATGTCGTGCGGGTGCAGCCCGATCGTCGGCTCATCGAAGACGTAGGTCACGTCGGTGAGCGACGACCCGAGGTGCCGGATCATCTTCGTCCGCTGTGCCTCGCCCCCCGACAGCGTGCCGGTCGGTCGATCGAGCGAAAGGTAACCAAGGCCGATCTCGGCAAACGAGCCGAGCGTGTCCTTCAGCGCGGCGAGCAGCGGTGCCGCTGACGGCTCGTCCACACCGTCTACCCACTCGGCCAAGTCGCTGATCTGCATCGCGCAGGCGTCGGCGATGCTGATCCCCTCGATCTTCGACGACCGGGCCGCCTCGCCGAGCCGGGTGCCACCGCACTCGGGGCAGGTGGTGAAGGTGACCGCCCGTTCCACGAAAGCGCGGACATGCGGTTGCAGCGAGTCGACGTCCTTGGACAGGAACGACTTCTGCGTCTTCGGGATCAGCCCCTCGTACGTGAGGTTGATCCCGTCCACCTTGATCTTGGTGGGCTCCTTGTAGAGCAGGTCGTGCAGTTCCTTCTTGGTGTACTTGCGGATCGGCTTGTCGGGATCGAAGAAGTCGCAGCCGCGGAAGATTCGGCCGTACCAGCCGTCCATGCTGTAGCCGGGGATCGTAAGCGCGCCCTCGTTGAGCGAAAGGCTGTCGTCGTACAGCGCAGACAGGTCGAAGTCGGTCACCGCGCCCATGCCCTCGCAGCGCGGACACATCCCCCCGAGGCGATTGAAAGTTGCCTTCTCGGTCCTGGT
>DATFTS010000248.1:0-2963 GCA_035261645.1 Jatrophihabitans sp.
GGATACAGCCG
The DNA here is from genome assembly GCA_035261645.1 of Jatrophihabitans sp. Classification (GTDB taxonomy): domain Bacteria; phylum Actinomycetota; class Actinomycetes; order Mycobacteriales; family Jatrophihabitantaceae; genus Jatrophihabitans. Next base: position 12 of record DATFTS010000248.1, read on the forward strand.
GTCCAGCGCCAGGTTGAGTTGCAGCACGTTGACGCGCGGCTCACCGATGAATCCGAGGTCGCGGCCCTTGTCGTACTTCGCGACCTGCGCGGCCACCTGCGCCACTGTGATGCCGCGGGCCTTGGCGACGGTGGCCTCCTGGATCCGCGCATAGGCCGGGCTGATCTCCGGGTCGAGTCCTGAGCCCGACGCGGTGACCGCGTCGGATGGCACGGCCGGGTCTGCCGGCGCATTACCTCGGATCGGCACGATCTGGCCCTTGCTGTAGTCCTGCCCGAAGATGGCGGACTGCACCGCAACACCCTTGTAGGTCGCGAGGAAGGGCTTGGCCGGGCTGGCCTGATTGATGCTCACCACGCGCGTGACGTGGCCGGCGTATCCGGGGCCGGACCAGAACACCGCCAGCACCGCACCCACACCGTCGGGCGTGCAGAACGGCCGCGCGCCGCTGACCCCGTCGAGCATGCCGATAGCGAGGCTGCGTGAGCAGACCTGGGTAAGCAGGCTCTGCGTGCCGGTGTCGCCCTTGACCTTCGGGTCGGGCAGCGTGTCGACGATGGACTCCGGGCCGAGGTTGCTTGCACTGGATGCGGTCGGGTCGTACCCGTCGCCCGCCGCGGACGGGCGCGACTGGAAGTACCGCGGAATCGGGTTGCCGTTCTTGTCGGTGAACGCCTGCCCGATCAACTTCGAACCCACGACCTTGCCGTTCTGCGAGATCGTCGAGCCGTCGGCTCGGCTCTGCAGGCCGGGCACCTGCGAGATGGCAGTGATCAGCAGCGGGTAGGCGATGCCGACGATGACGGTGAAGATCAGCAACATGCGCAATGCGGCGACGTGCTGACGCAGCGCGCTGAGAACTGTTCGCATTGAAGTGGTCACCCGATTCCGGGAATGAATTGAACGACGAGATCTATGAGTTTGATGCCGATGAACGGCACCACGATGCCGCCGAGGCCGTAGATGTAGAGGTTGCGGCGGAGCATGGCCGACGCGCTAGAAGGCGTGTAGCGAACGCCGCGCAGCGCGAGCGGGATCAACGCCACGATCACGATTGCGTTGAAGATCACCGCGGAGAGGATCGCCGACTGCGGCGAATGCAGCCCCATGATGTTGAGCTTCTTGAGGCCGGGGTACACGGCAGCGAACATCGCCGGAATGATCGCGAAGTACTTCGCGACATCGTTGGCGATCGAGAAGGTCGTCAGCGAACCACGCGTGATCAGCAGTTGCTTCCCGATCTCCACGATCTCGATGAGCTTCGTCGGGTCGGAGTCGAGGTCGACCATGTTGCCCGCCTCTTTGGCGGCGGACGTGCCGGTGTTCATCGCGACCCCGACATCGGCCTGCGCCAGTGCCGGCGCGTCGTTGGTGCCGTCGCCGGTCATCGCGACGAGCTTGCCGCCCTCCTGCTCGCGCTTGATCAGCGCCATCTTGTCCTCAGGCTTCGCCTCGGCGAGGAAGTCGTCCACACCGGCCTCGTCGGCGATCGCCTTCGCGGTCAGCGGGTTGTCGCCGGTGATCATCACCGTGCGAATGCCCATCCGGCGCAGCTCGTCGAACCGCTCGCGCATGCCTTGCTTGACGACGTCCTTGAGGTGGATGACGCCCAGGACACGCGGGCTATCCGTGCCGTGCCGCTCAGCGACGACGAGCGGCGTGCCGCCCGAGGCACTGATGCCGTCGACGATCTCTCCGACCTGCGGATACGGTGTGCCGCCGCTGTCACGCACCCAGGCGAGCACGGCGGCTGCCGCACCCTTGCGAATCTCGCGCGCAGGCTCGGCGCCCGTCGGTGAGAGGTTCACACCGCTCATGCGCGTCTGCGCGGTGAACGGAACGAAGGTCGCATGGCCGAGCTCGCCCGGAGCCCGCTCGCGCAGGCCGTATTCGGTCTTGGCAAGTACGACCACCGAGCGGCCTTCCGGTGTCTCGTCCGCCAGGGACGAGAGCTGCGCGGCGTCGGCGAGTTCGGCAGCGGTCACGTTGCCGACGGCTATGAGCTCACTCGCCTGCCGGTTGCCCAGGGTGATCGTGCCGGTCTTGTCGAGCAGCAGCGTGTTCACGTCACCTGCTGCTTCGACGGCGCGTCCGGACAGCGCGAGCACGTTGCGCTGCACCAGCCGATCCATGCCCGCGATGCCGATGGCCGACAGCAGGGCGCCGATCGTCGTCGGGATCAGACAGACCAGCAGTGACACCAGCACGATGCCGGTGATGCCGTTGTTGTCGAGCGCCGCGGTGTTCGGAATGCCCGGCTGCTGTGCCTTGGAGAAGATCGCCAGCGGCTGAAGGGTGACGGTGGCGAGCAGGAAGATGATCGTCAACGAGGCGAGCAGGATGTTCAGCGCGATCTCGTTGGGCGTCTTCTGCCGGCTGGCGCCCTCCACCAGAGCGATCATCCGGTCGATGAAGCTCTCACCGGGCTTCTGGGTTATCTCCACGACGATGCGGTCGGAGAGCACTCGCGTGCCGCCCGTGACCGAACTCCGGTCGCCGCCCGACTCGCGGATGACAGGCGCACTCTCGCCAGTGATCGCCGATTCGTCGACGCTGGCGATGCCCTCGATGACGTCACCGTCACCTGGGATCAGTTCGCGCGCTTCCACGACGACGCGGTCGCCCTGCTGCAGCATCGGTGCCGGCACCGGTTCCTCCGGGCCGGACAGGTCGTTCCGGTCGACGAGCCGACGCGCGACGGTGTCGGTCTTGGCCCGTCGTAGCGCGTCTGCCTGCGCCTTGCCGCGCCCCTCGGCGACGGCCTCCGCCAGATTGGCGAACCCCACCGTGAGCCACAGCCAGACGACGATCAGCCAGGCGAACAGCGACGGGTGCGCGATCGCGATCACCGTTGTGAAGACGGCGCCGATCTCCACCAGAAGCATGACCGGGTTACGCCAGAGGGTGCGCGGATCCAGCTTGCGCAACGCATCCGGGGTGGACGTCCAGAGC
>DATFTS010000249.1:0-3115 GCA_035261645.1 Jatrophihabitans sp.
GTCGAGCAACGGCGCGCAGTGTGCCCGAATCGCGAACCCGATCTGCGAGTCGAACTGCGTCATCCACGACGGGATGGGATCGTGCGAGCCCTCGTTGATCGACTGCTCGAAGCGCGCGCGGTCAACCGGCTCGTGGAACGCACCGTGCACGTGGTGATCGACGAGCGGCAACTGCTCTATCGACTCCGCGAGCGGCCGGTTACCAACCGGCATACGGCGCCACCATCTCGTCCGTCACGACGCCGGCAGCCGCATCGGCGATGGCTGCGGTCAGGATCTGCGCCGCCTCGGCAACCTCGTCTTCGGTGATCACCATCGGCGGCGTCACCTCGAGGACGTTGCCGCCGACGTAGTAGACGACAGCCCCGAGTTGCCATGCGCGGTAGACGGTCTTGCGCGCAAGGTCATCGGCGCGCGTCTTGGCCGTCCGGTCAGTGACCAGGTCGACGCCGATCGCCAGGCCACGACCGCGCACATCGCCGATGAACTCCGCGCCCGGCGCGTCACTGGCGGCGAACTCTCGCAGCAGCGCCATCAGCTGGGCACCACGTGCCGCGGCGGCCTCGGGGATCCGCTCCGACACGAGCGTGCGCAGCACCGCGCGACCGGCGGCCGTGCAGATCGGGTTGCCGGCGGTGGTGAGCAACGCGGAGGCCGGCGGGCCGTCCAGCACCTCGGCCGGGCCGACCGCCGCTGACAACGGCAACGCCCCGCCGATCGTCTTGCCGAACGCGACGAGGTCGGGCGTCACTCCATCGTGCGCGAAGGCGTGCAGCAGCCCGGGACGCCCGAGACCCACCTTGACCTCGTCGCACACCAGCAACACGCCGTAACGCCGGCACACGTCATGCAGCGCCGCGAGAAAGCCGTCCGGCGGCACGACCAACCCACCGTCGGACTGGATCGCCTCGACGATCACGCACGCGACGTCGCCACGCTCGAGTTCTTGCTCGACCGCCAGCACCGACGCCTTGACCACCGTGTCGGCGTCGCCGGTGTGCGGACGGTACGGATCCGGGTAGGGGACGAACACTGCATCGGCATCCGGTGTGGCGCCGGCATCCACGTGCACGCCGGAAACGCCCATCGCAACGCCGAGGCCGCCGTGGTAGCTGTGCTCGAACGCGACGATGCGCCGCCTGCCGGTGGCGTGCCGGCAGGCACGCAACACCACATCGCAGGCGTCCGACCCGGCGTGTCCGAGGTAGACGCGACGCTCGCCGGCACCGGGGACGAGGGCCAGCAGGTCCTCGGCAAGTCCGACGGAATCCGGGTGCACGGCGGACAGCCCGCCCGCACCCGCCGGGTGCTGGGCGGCCCGGGCGATCGCCTCTGCGACCGCGGGATGGCCATGGCCGAGACCGCACGCCGTCCAGGTGGCGGTGAGATCCAGCAGCCGGCGACCCGCGGTATCGATGAGCCGGCTGCCGTGGCCGGACACCACCTCGAGCGGGAAGAAGCGCAGCTTCTCGATGCCCGCGATGACGGCGGCGTCGCGCTCGGTCAGCGTCGGCACGTCACGACACCACCGGTTCGGCCGGCCGCTCCGGCGGCAGCTCAGGTCGTTCGACCGACGGCACCTCGCTCACCGAGATGCCGAGCTCGTCGGCCAGCGACCGGCGCATCTGCGCGACGGCGCGGTTTGCCAACAGTGCGCCCAGCAGCCCGATCGCGGCCCAAGCCAGACCGACGTAAGCAGGTGACGTCCACGGGTGCTTCTGATCCTTGACGTTGTACCAAAGCACCAGCAGCAACACGGCGCAGCCGATCAACGGCAGCAGCACGCCCATCACCTGGCCACGATCGCCTTCGCGCGTCACCCGGAACCGTTCGGACACCGTGTACACGATCGCTGCCACCTCGGTGAGCAGATAGGCCAGCATGAGCGATACCGCACCTGCGCTCGCGTAGAGGAAGTACGAATCGAGCGACGGGATGCCGGTGCCCATCTTCGGCCAGCCGGACGCCCACGAGATGATGTTGACAACGACGACGAAGGCGAGCACCACCCAGATCGCCTCGCGCGGCGTCTTGGCCGAACCTTCGAGGCGGGCGAGCCGGCGCGGGCCGAAGCCGTCGCGCGAGAACGCGAACAGCAGCCGACCGGAGGTCGACGCGCAGGCGAGCAGGCACGCGAACGCGGAGATGACGCCCGCGAAGATCAGCACGATGCCGAAGCCGCGGTTGACGTACTGCTCGCCGAGGCTGCCCAGCGTGTTGCCCGACGTGGAGAAGGACTTCAAGCCGTTGGCGTCGGTGCCGAAGCCGATCGTCTGCGCGAACATGACGACGACGAACAGCACACCCGTCAGCGCCAACGTGCCGGCGAGCGCGCGCGGGATGCTGCGCCTCGGGTCGTTCGTCTCCTCGCCGAGTGCTGCGCACGCCTCGAAACCGGCCCAGGACAGGAACGCTGCAACGACGCCTGTCACCACGCCGGAGAAGCCGACGCCGTGCGGCAGCGAGAACGCGGAGAAGTCGACGCCAGTGCTCTTCGCGCCACCTTTGCCGAAGATCACGACGACCAGGATGATCATGCCGATAATGCCGACGCCCTCGATCGCCATCAGGATGCGTCCGACGACCTTCGTGTCGATCACGGCCAGCACCGCCACCAGCGCGACCGCGATCAGCATCACCAGCAGCCACGACACCTGCGGCGGCTTCGGGTGGTTGTACACGGCGGCGAGGAATGCGTTGGTGAAGTCGGCGACGAGGCCGGCGAGGCCGACAGCGAACCCGACGTACGCACCGAGCATCGCCCAGCCGGAGAAGAAGCCGGCGCGCGGTCCGACCGTCACCCCGACAAGCGCGTAGACACTGCCGGCGTGGTTGAACCGGCGCGTCAGCCGGACGAAGCCGTAGCCGACGAGCGCCACCCCGACGAGGCCGATCAGGAACACCAGGGGGATGCCCTTCCCCACCGTCCCGATCAGGCCCTGGCCGTTGCCGGACATCGCGAGCGTCGGCCCGACGAGTGCCAGGGACAGCGCGACCGCGACCCACAGCGGCAGTCGGCGAGGCGGACGTTCGATCTTCTTCGTCTCCATCTGAGCTCCTCGATTGCGGTGCGGCTGGGAGTGGGGGTGCTTAGCAGGACCAGGCGAAACGGAAG
>DATFTS010000250.1:0-2913 GCA_035261645.1 Jatrophihabitans sp.
GGGCGGTGGCGACGACGTCGGTGGCCACGGCTACGACCCCTTGGCCGGGACGACTTGGAAGTACACGGCGGTAATGACGAAGTTGACCGCGAACAGCAGCATGAACGTGATGACCACGGACTGGTTCACCGCATCACCGACGCCCTTCGGGCCGCCGCCGACGTGCAGGCCTTTATAGGCAGCGACGACCCCGGCGATGACCCCGAAGATGAACGCCTTCACCTCGCCGGTGTAGAGGTCGGGCAGCTGCGCGAGCGCGGAGAAGCTGGCCAGGTACGCGCCCGGTGTCCCGCCTTGCAGGATGACGTTGAAGAAGTAGCCGCCCGCGACGCCGACGACGCAGACCAAGCCGTTCAGGGCCACGGACACCAGGACGCAGGCGAGCACCCGCGGCACCACGAGACGCTGCACCGGCGAGATGCCCAGCACCTCCATGGCGTCGATCTCGTCACGGATCTTGCGGCTGCCGAGGTCGGCGCAGATCGCCGAACCGCCGGCGCCGGCGATGAGCAGCGCGCAGACGATCGGGCTCGCCTCGCGAATGATCGCCAACACGCTCGCCGCGCCGGTGAACGACTGTGCGCCGATCTGGCGGGACAGCGTGCCGAGTTCCAGCGCGATCACCGCGCCGAACGGGATCGACACCAGCATCGTCGGCAGGATCGTCACGCTCGCGATGAACCAGGCCTGCTGGATGAACTCCCGTCCCTGGAACGGCCGCTTGAACGTCATCCGGCCGACGTCAAGGAAGAGTGCGAACAGGCTGCCGGCCTGCCGCACGCCGCCGATCGGGGAAAGACTCGGCATCAGCGCGTCCCGGGCCGGACGGCGCCCCTAGCTTCGGCTTCCTCGCGCTCCTCCTGCTCGAGCAGTTCCTCGATGGCCTTCTGGGCGGGCAGCGGCAGGGTGTGGAGCATCTCGAGCACGCGCTGCTTGCGCCGTCCTGCCGCCTTGCGCTCGGGCAGGCCGGGGCTGGGCTGGATCTGCGGCGGTACGCCCATGCCGCCGCCGCCCTTGGGCCCAGCGACGTAAGAGCCCTGCCCCGATTGGACCGCCTCGAGCTCAGCGGCCACCTGCGCGGCGTCCTTCTCCTCGGACATGCCGATCGGACCCTCGCGGCGGCCGTTCAGGAACTGCTTCACGACCGGCTCTTCGCTCGTCAGCAGCACCTCGCGCGGGCCGAACATGACGAGCTCGCGGCGGAACAACATGCCCAGGTTGTCAGGGACAGTGCGGGCGGTGCCGATGTCGTGCGTGACGATGAGGAACGTCGCGTCGGTCTGCGCGTTGAGGTCGATGATCAGCTGGTTCAGGTAGGCGACCCGGACGGGATCGAGGCCGGAGTCCGGCTCGTCGAAGAGGACGATCTCAGGGTTCAGGACCAGAGCCCGGGCCAGTCCGGCGCGCTTGCGCATACCGCCGGAGATCTCACCCGGCAGCTTCCCCTCGGCCCCGGCGAGGCCGACCATGTCCGTCTTCTCCATGACGATGTCTTTGATCTCGCGCTCGCTCTTCTTGGTGTGCTCACGGAGCGGGAACGCGATGTTGTCGTAGAGCGTCATGGAGCCGAACAAGGCGCCGTCCTGGAAGAGGACGCCGAACAGCTTGCGGGTCTCGTAGAGCTTGCCTTCGCTGCAGCGCGCGATGTCGACGTCACGAATGATGATCGAACCGCGATCCGGCTTCAGGAGGCCGATCAGCGACTTGAGGAACACCGACTTGCCGGTGCCGGACGGGCCGAGCAGCACCGAAACCTCGCCGGGCGGAAGGGTGAGGGTTACGTCGCTCCAGATCGTTTGCCTACCGAAGGACTTGGTCAGACCGTGGACCGCGACCTCCACACCCACGAGACCAGTCCCCTTTCGAGCGCATGATCGTGCTCCGGCTCACAGCGCTACCCGTCACTAACCTAACGAAAGCGCAACTCGGAAGTAACGTCTGCGGCGACATAGCGTCGCACATTCTTCTCGCCCTCGCGCCGGGGGGTTTGTCCGGTACAAAAACGTATTCTTCGGGCCAAGAAGGCCCTGTTCGCCAGCCATGACGTAGCCGAGCGCAGGCTACGTGGACACGCTGAAGCGCCCGAGCCGCTCGTCGGCGCGCCTTTCCTCCGGTGTGGACGCTGCGCTGCGGGCGGATTCAGCCGGTCAACGCAACACCGGGTGGATCGGCCGGGTTGGACAGTAGCTGGTTGAGAGCTTCGGCGGGGGTCTTCCATCCGAGGGTCTTGCGCGGGCGGTTGTTGAGCTGGACGGCGACGTAGTCGAGGTAGTCGGCCGGGTAGATGGATAGGTCGCTGCTCTTGGGGAAGTACTGGCGCAGCAGGCCGTTGGTGTTCTCGTTGCTGCCGCGCTGCCAGGGGGAGTGGGGGTCGCAGAAGTAGATCTGCAACCCGGTGGCTTGGGCGATCTTGACGTGGTTGGCCATCTCGATGCCCTGGTCCCAGGTCAGGCTCTTGCGCAGCACGGCCGGGAGCCGGCTCATCGCGGTGGCCATGGCCTGTTCGATCTCCAGGGCGCCGTGCCGCTCGGGTAGGTGCAGCAGCAGCACGAACCGGGTCATCCGCTCGACCAGGGTGCCGATCGCCGAGGCGCTGTCGGCGCCGATGATCAGATCGCCTTCCCAGTGCCCGGGCACCGCCCGGTCCTCCACCTCGGCGGGCCGTTCGCTGATCATCACCATGCCCTGGATGCGGGGCCGGCGGGCCTCGGCACGTCGCCGGGGTTTGCGCAGCGCCCGCCCGGTGCGCAGGCACGCGGCCAGCTCGCGGCGCAACGCCCCGCGGCCCTGCACATACAGCGACTGGTAGATCGTCTCGTGCGACACCTGCATCTCCGGCTCGTCAGGGAACTCGATTTTCAACCGGCGGGCGATCTGCTCCGGTGAGTGCCTGTCGTCGAGTCGAGTCTGCAC
>DATFTS010000251.1:0-4968 GCA_035261645.1 Jatrophihabitans sp.
GGTGGCCCGGCCGGGACTGCTTCTGTGGTCGCACGGCCGGCACAGCAGACTCGTCGACGTTGTGCGCGAGCGCGGCGCCCAACCAATGCGCGAGCTGTACCAACTGCGCCGCAGCCTCGATGATCTTCCCGACGATCCACCCCTGGCCAAGGGCGTCACCATCCGCGCGTTCGAGCCCGGACGCGACGACGAGGCGTGGCTCGCGGTCAACGCCGCGGCCTTCGCCACGCACGCCGAGCAGGGGCAGTGGACGGAGGCTGATCTGCAAGCCCGCATCGCCGAACCTTGGTTCGACGCGGCCGGGTTCCTCCTCGCCGAACGCGAGGGTTCGCTGCTGGGTTATCACTGGACGAAGGTGCACCCGGACGGCGCCGGCGAGGTGTATGTCCTCGGCGTTGCACCGCAGGCGCAAGGTCTAGGGCTCGGCAAGGCGTTGTTGACCCGCGGGCTGCATCACCTCAGGCAACGCGGCTGTCGGGTCGTTCTGCTCTATGTCGACGGAGACAACGCGGGCGCCCGAAAACTCTACGAACGCGCCGGTTTCGCCGAGCACGATCTCGACGTGCAGTGGCGCTTCGGAGATACCACCGCCTAGCCCGCGGCGTGAGCCAGTTCACCCAATAGCCACACGTCGCAAATCGGCGCGTCATTTTGCCGCGCACCGTCATTCACCGTGCGTTAACCAAGCCTCTGCCGCTGCGCCATATCGCGCTCCTACCGTCCGATTGAAGGCATCCGACCGAAGGGACTCAATCGTGAACCTCACCCGAGCCGGCCTCACCGCCGGACTCATTGCGGCTGGCCTGGCGCTCGCCGCGTGTTCCTCGAGTGGCGGCAACTCAGGCGGTACAGGCGGTAACTCGACCGCGAACTCGTCCAGCGACACCAGCACGTCGGCCAGCGGAGGCGGCTCGAGCACGTGTGCGCCGGGTTCGCTCACCTCGGACGGTTCGACCGCCCAGCAGAACGCGATCAACGCCTGGATCCAGAAGTACACCGCCCAGTGCAGTGGTGCAAACGTCACCTACAGCGGTGGCGGCTCCGGTCAGGGTGTCACCGACTTCACGGCCGGCAAGGTCGACTTCGCGGGCTCGGACGCCGCGCTCGACCCGACCAAAGGCGAGGTCGCCGCCGCCAACAAGCGGTGCGGCACCGGCTCGCAGGCCCTGGACATCCCCATGGTCACCGGCCCGGTAGCGGTTGCGTACAACGTCAAGGGCGTTAGCAACGGCGCCGTCACGTTCACGCCGGACGTGCTCACCAAGGTCTTCACCGGCAAGATCAAGACCTGGAACGACCCGGCGATCGCCGCGATCAACAAGGGCGTGAACCTGCCCTCCGAGCCGATCACCGTCTTCTTCCGGTCCGACCAGTCCGGCACGACGTCGAACTTCGAGAAGTACCTCAACACCACCGACCCGACCGGGTACCCCACCACGCCGAGCAAGACGTGGGTCGGCGCCGGCCAGGGCAAGACCGGCTCGCAGGGCGTGCAGCAGGCGATCAAGACCACCGAGGGCGGCATCGGCTACATCGAGTGGTCATACGCCGGCAGCGCGGGCCTTTCGATGGCCAAGATCGACAACGGCGGCGGCGCGGTGGCGCTGACGGCCGAAACGGCGGGCAAGGCGGTCGCGGCGGCGAAGCTCGCCAGCAACGGCGGCAACGACCTGACGCTGAAGCTGGACTACGCCACCAAGACGCCGGGCGCGTACCCGATCATCCTTGTCACCTACGAGATCGTGTGCTCGAAGTACTCCGACGCCTCGGTCGGCACGCGGGTGAAGGCGTTCCTCACCTACACCTCCTCGTCCGCGGGCCAGCAACAGCTGCCGACGGTCGGCTCCGCACCGCTGCCCACGTCGATCCTGGGCAAGGTTCAGCACGTCGTCTCGACGATCAGCTAGCCACCTTCAGATATAGACGAAAGCGACACCAGTGGAGCCCCGCCGCCGCCCCGGCCTTCCGCCGAGGCACGGTGGGGCTCCATGCTCATTAGGAACGCGTTGCCTATGACTGAGCGAGAGACGATGGCGCACCAGACACCAGATGGTGGCGATGACGTGCGGGTCGGGACCACCGGCCGCACGTCCGACGCCAGGCCCACGCCGATGGGCGGCGATCTCGCGGGCGAGGCAGGTGCGCCTGCGGTCGTCGGCTCTGCCCAGCCTGGAGCCATCAGCACCTATGACGAGACAGCTGCGGTGCCGGGCGGCGGTGCGACCAGCGTCGGCGGCACCGGCAAGACGCGGGTTGGGGACCGGGTCTTCGCCTGGGTCACCACCGGCGCGGGCACGTTCGTGGTCCTGCTGGTCGTCCTCGTCGGCATCTTCCTCGTCGCGCAAGCCATTCCGGCGATCAGCAAGGACAAGTCGAACTTCCTGACTTCGCGGGAATGGAACGTCACCGGTTCCGAGCTGCACTTCGGCATCGCCGGCCTGCTGTGGGCAACGGTGATCATCTCGGTAATCGCCATGGTGTTGGCCGTTCCGATCGCGATCGGGATCGCGTTGTTCATGACCCAGTACGCGCCCAAGCGGCTGAGCCGGCCGATCGCGTACATCGTTGACCTGCTCGCCGCGATCCCGTCGATCATCTACGGCATCTGGGGGATCACCGTCCTGTCCCCGAAGCTGGAGCCGGTCCAGCGCGCGCTGTACCACCTCGGCGGATTCCCGATCTTCAAGGACGTCGGCGTCATCCGCGGATCGATCTTCGACGGCGGCGTGGTGCTGGCCATCATGATCCTGCCGATCATCACGGCGATCGCGCGTGACGTGTTCGAGCGCACCCCGAACGAGAACATCGAGGCGGCCTGGGCACTCGGTGCGACCCGGTGGGAGATGATCCGCATGGCGGTGCTCCCGTACGGCCGCGCCGGTGTGGTCAGTGGCGCGATGCTCGGCCTCGGCCGGGCGATCGGCGAGACGATCGCCGTGCTTCTGATCGTCTCCGCGCTTGCGCCGAGCGCAACGTTCCACGCATCGATCTTCGACGGCGGGCAGACGTTCGCAGCGAAGATCGCGAATGACTCCGCCGAGTTCGGCAGCTCGCCCGGTCCCTACATCGCCGCCGGGCTCGTGCTGTTCATCCTCACCTTCGCAGTGAACGCCGCGGCGCGCGCGATCGTCGACCGCAGGAAGGAGTTCACATCATGACCGAGTTTGCGAGGTCATCGATAGCCAGAGCACCTGCCCTGCGGCCGACGGAGGAGGTCGCATGACGGGGGCCGTGCTCACCTCGCAGTCGAGCCTCAGCGCATCGCCACGCCGCCCGCTGCGCAAGGTCAAGAACTCGCTCGCCGCGGTGCTGGTGACGCTCTCGTTCCTGATCGCACTCGTACCGCTCGTCTGGCTGCTGTGGACGGTGGTCAGCAAAGGGTTGCAACCGATCCTGCGCAGCGGATGGTTCAGTTCGGACCTCGGCACCCGGCTCTACACCGACCCGGGCGGCGGCGCGCTGGCCGCGATCATCGGCACGCTCGAGCAGGTGGCGATCTGCTCGGTGATCTCGATCCCGATCGCCGTTCTGGTCGGGATCTACCTCGTGGAGTACGGCCGCGGCTGGCTGTCCAAGACCACGACCTTCATGGTCGACATCCTGACCGGCATCCCGTCGATCGTCGCGGCGCTGTTCATCTACGCGGTGTTCTTCATCCATTTCGGAGCACAGTTCGCCGGCCTCTATGTGTCCATCGCGCTGGTGATGTTGATGATCCCGGTGGTCGTGCGGACGACCGAGGAGATGCTGAAGCTCGTGCCGAACGAGCTCCGCGAAGCCTCCTACGCGCTGGGCGTGCCGAAGTGGCGCACGATCACGCGGGTAGTCCTGCCGACAGCGTTCAGCGGCATCATGACCGGCGTCGTCCTCGGCATCGCACGCGTCGCCGGCGAGACTGCGCCGTTGCTGATCCTCGACAAGTACAGCCAACACGCGAACGGCAACCCGTTCAGCGGCTGGCAGGCAGCGCTGTCCACGATGATCAAGGATCAGGTGAACAACCTCGGCGCGACCCACAGCTTCACCGGGCAGGTGCAGCACAACTACGCGGTCGACCGCATGTGGGGCGCCGCACTGACCCTGATCATCCTTGTCATGCTGCTGAACCTCGTCGCGCGCCTCATCGCCCGGCGCAGCAAGGTCTCCAACTAGAAGGAATCGTCGTGGCCAAGCGCATCGAAACCAAAGAGCTCGACATCTACTACGGCAAGTTCCTTGCCGTCAGCGGCGTGACGCTCACCGTCTCGCCGCGCAAAGTGACCGCCTTCATCGGTCCGTCCGGCTGCGGCAAGTCGACCGTGCTTCGCACGCTGAACCGCATGCACGAGGTGATCGCCGGTGCTCGGGTCGACGGCAAGGTGCTGCTCGACGGTGAGGACATCTACGCGCGCACCGTCGATCCGGTGGACGTCCGCCGCACCATCGGCATGGTGTTCCAGCGGCCGAACCCGTTTCCGACGATGTCCATCTACGACAACGTCATCGCCGGCATGAAGCTCAACAGCAAGCGCATGCGCAAGTCCGAGGCGGACGGCGTCGTCGAGAAGTCGCTGCGCGGCGCGAACCTCTGGGAAGAGGTGAAGGACCGGCTCAACAAGCCCGGTGCCGGCCTCTCCGGTGGTCAACAGCAGCGGTTGTGCATCGCCCGCGCGATCGCCGTCGAGCCCCAGGTGTTGCTCATGGACGAGCCGTGCTCGGCGCTCGACCCGATCTCGACGCTGGCGATCGAGGATCTAATCCAGCAGCTGAAGGAGCAGTACACGATCGTCATCGTCACGCACAACATGCAGCAGGCGGCGCGGGTCTCGGACCGGACGGCGTTCTTCAACCTCGCCGGCGTCGGCAAGCCTGGTCAGCTGATCGAAATGGACGACACCGAGAAGATCTTCGCGAATCCCTCCGATAAGCGCACAGAGGACTACATCTCCGGGCGTTTCGGCTGAGGCAAACAGCCGATCTGAACAAGAT
>DATFTS010000252.1:0-3233 GCA_035261645.1 Jatrophihabitans sp.
AGCAGGAAGTGCCCGCGCAGGTGGATGCGGATGACTGTGTCCCACTCGTCGTCGGTCATGTTGAACAACATCCGGTCGCGTGTGACGCCAGCGTTGTTGACTACTACATGCAGACCACCGAAGTGCTCCGTGGCCGCCGCGACCATTGCGTCAGCGGTCTCCCGCTCGGACACGTCGCCTGGCACGAAGACCGCCTTGGCGCCGTGTGACTCGAGCTCATCGACGACGTCGCCCGCGGCAAGGTCGTTGACGACGACATCGGCACCCGCCTTGGCGAGCGCGACGGCCTCGGCGCGGCCCAGCCCAGCGCCAGCACCGGTGACGACGGCGACCTTGCCGGCGAGGCCGAGACCGTCGCTCACGGACGAAGCTCCAGCGCGTTGCGTGGGCAGCGCTCGACGGCCTTCGCGACGATCTGGAGCAGATCCGCAGCGGGCTCCGGCTGCCTGATGACGAGGTTCTCGTCGTCGTCGAGTTCGAACACGGCGGGAGCCAGCCCGCAACAAACCGCGTTGGCTTCGCAGAGATCTCGGTCGACGGTGACTTCCATGCATCCTCCGACTCGTCGCGGCGCCGTGCTCACGCTGTACCTACATGCCAACGAGCGACAGTGGCGCCGGTCACGCCGTCCGTCGCATCGGGTCATACTAGAACGCGTTCTAGCTAGGGACAACAGTTTGCCCGATTGCACACGCAATACTCCCGGTTTCAAGCCCTCGACGGGTGGACCCGGGCCGCGATAGTGTCACTAGAACACGTTGCACTGTTGGGGGTTTCGCGGATGGAAATCAGCTACTCCGCCGAGCATGAGCGGCTGCGTCGGGAACTGCGCAGCTACTTTGCGACGCTGATGACCCCGGAGCGGCGGGCCGCCCTGCAGGGCGACGGCGAGTACGGCGACGGCGCCGCGTATAAGGACATCGTCCGGCAGATGGGCGCCGACGGGTGGCTCACGCTGAGCTGGCCAGAGGAGTACGGCGGGCGCGGTGGCTCGGCTCTCGACCAACTGATCTTTACCGACGAAGCAGCCGTCGCGGGGGCGCCGGTGCCGTTCCTCACGATCAACACCGTCGGCCCGACGATCATGCGGTTCGGCACGCCGGAACAGCGCGCGTTCTTCCTGCCGAAGATCGCGGCCGGCGAGCTGCATTTCTCGATCGGCTACAGCGAGCCGGGCGCCGGCACCGACCTCGCGTCGTTGCGCACGAGCGCCGTCCGCGACGGTGACGAGTTCGTGATCAACGGCCAGAAGATGTGGACGAGCCTCATCCAGTACGCCGACTACGTCTGGCTGGCCTGCCGCACCGACCCCGATGCCGCGAAGCACAAAGGCCTGAGCGTGCTGATCGTGCCGACGGCCGTCCCCGGGTTCTCATGGACGCCCGTTCGCACGATGTCCGGCGTGACCACCAGCGCCACCTACTACTCCGAGGTGCGGGTGCCGACCTCGGCAGTGGTGGGCGAGCTCGACCGGGGCTGGGCGCTCATCACGAACCAGCTCAACCACGAGCGCGTCGCGCTTACGTCGGCGGCACCGATCATGACCGCGCTGCACGAGGTACGCGAGTGGGCACAGAACACGAAGCTCTCCGACGGACGGCGAGTCATCGACCAGGAATGGGTGCAGCTGCATCTGGCGCGCGTGCACGCCAAGGTGCAGTTCCTGCGGTTGAAGAACTGGCAGGTGGCATCGGGTGGCAGCCATGTCGGCCCGGCCGACGCGTCCGCGACCAAGGTGTTCGGGACCGAGTTCGCGACCGAGGCGTACCGGTTGCTGATGGAGGTGGTCGGGCCCAGCGCGATCGTGCGTCCCGGCTCGCCGGCCGCGGTGCTGCAGGGCCGCCTCGAGCGGATGCACCGGTCGTCGCTGATCCTGACGTTCGGTGGCGGCACCAACGAGGTGCAGCGAGACATCATCGCGGGCGTCGGGCTGCGCCTGCCGGCTAGCGGGCGGTGATCGGGATGGACTTCGAGCTCTCCGACAGTCAGCGGGAACTGGCCGGCCTCGCACGGCAGATCTTCACCGACCAGGTGACCCAGCCGCGCCTGCGCGAGGTCGAGACCGGGCAGGATCACTTCGACCGCGACCTCTGGGCAGCGCTGGGCGAGGCCGGCGTGCTGTCCGCGGCGCTGCCGGAGTCAGCTGGCGGCGGTGGCCTCGGTCTGGCCGAGCAGTGCAGCGTGCTGATCGAGACCGGCCGCGCGGTGGCGCCCGTCCCGTACCTGTGGTCGATCGCGGTCGGTGCGGCCGCGCTCGGCGAGTTCGGCGCGACGCAGCTCGCGGAGCGGGCCGGGACCGGCGAGCTCGTGGTGACCGCCGCGCTCACCGAGGACTTCGTCGACCTGTTCGAGGCACCGGTCACCCGGGCCGAGCCTGCCGACGGTGGTTGGCGGCTGGACGGGGCCAAGGCGCTCGTCCCTGCGCTGCCCGTCGCCGATGTCGTCCTGGTACCGGCGAGCACAGCTGACGGCGTCGGGGTGTTCGTCGTGGAAACGGATGCAGCTGGTGTGACGGTCGAGCGGCAGGTGCTCGTGGACGGCGACAGCGCCGGGTCACTCGAGCTGGCCGGCGCGGTGGCGCACCCACTGGGCGGGCGCAACGTCCTCGACTGGCTCGTTTCCCGAGCCACGGTCGGGTTGGCCGCCTACCAGGTGGGCGTTCTCGAGCGCGCCCTCGAGCTCACCGCCGAGTACGCGCGCGGGCGCGAGCAGTTCGGCCGTCCGATCGGAAGCTTCCAGGCAGTGGCGCAGCGGCTGGCCGATGCGTACATCGACGTGGAGGCCGTGCGGCTGACGACGTGGGAGGCGGCCTGGCGACTCGGGCAAGGGTTGCCGGCCACCGCCGAGATCGCCACCGCGAAGTTCTGGGCGGCAGACGCCGGACATCGCGTAGCCCACACGGCGGTGCATGTCCACGGCGGCACCGGCATCGACGTCGACGCCCCGGCGCACCGCTACTTCACCGCGGCAAAGCGGACGGAGTTCACCCTGGGCGGTGCCACGGCGCAGCTGCGTCGGCTCGGCGCAGAGCTGGCCGCGACGCCGGCCTGAATCGCCCCAATACCGACCGACCTTGTTGCGTCACGTCGGCCCCAACCCCCGCCGGGCAACAAGATCAACCTAGGGGGGACGCCACCGCAACCCCGGCCCGGCAACAAGATCAACGCAACCGCGCCGCCACCGCAACCCGCCGGGAAGTGTCGACTCGCCGCCGGCTGGGTAAGGCGAGGACA
>DATFTS010000253.1:0-5248 GCA_035261645.1 Jatrophihabitans sp.
CATCCTGCCCCGCACCACCGACGCGTCGATGCCCCGGCTCTCGTCCATCTGGCACGCGTTCAGCAAGCCCGAGGTCGGCGGCGCGATCACGTTCGGCCCGTCGAAGACCGTGCTCGACTCGGTGGTCGACGCCGGCGTGCACACGCTGAGGTGGGCGGCGGCCGGCTTCGCGATCGGCGTCGTCGTCGGGATGCTGCTCGCGCTGCTGATGGATCGGCTCGCGATCGCCGAGCGGGCGCTGATGCCCTACGTCGTGCTCAGTCAGACCGTCCCGCTGATCGCGCTCGCCCCGCTCGTGACCAAGTGGGGCCAGGGCTCGAAGATCGGCTCGTTCGCCTGGCAGCCCTGGATGTCAGTGGCGGTGATCGCCGGCTATCTCGCGTTCTTTCCGGTTGCGGTCGGCATGGTGCGCGGGCTCAAATCCCCCACCGCGGTGCACGCCGACTACTTCCGCTGTTCCGCCGCGGGCTGGTGGAAGACGCTGGTGCGGCTGAAGCTGCCGTCGTCCGTCCCGTTCCTGGTGCCCGCGCTGCGTCTGGCAGCTGCCGCCGCGGTCGTAGGCACAATCGTCGCCGAGATCTCGACCGGCCTGGACGGCGGCATCGGGCGCTTGATCATCACCTACTCCCAGCAGGCCACCGGTGACCCGTCGCGGGTCTACGCGGCGGTGATCGGAGCGGCCGCGCTGGGCCTCACCGCGGCGGCCGCGGTCACCCTGGTCGACCTTGCCCTGTGGCGCTATCACCGAGGAGCGACATCCCGATGATTCATCCGGCCCAGGACGAAGCCGCACCGCCCGCGGTCGAGCTGCGCGAGGTGGACAAGAGCTTCACCGCGCGGCGCGGCACCGTCGAGGCGCTGCACGGCATCGAGCTCACCATCGAGCGCGGCGAGTTCGTGTCGCTGATCGGCCCGTCCGGCTGCGGCAAGTCCACGCTGCTGCGGATCATCGCCGACCTGCTGCAGCCGACGAGCGGCGAGGTACGCGTCAACGGCAAGCCGGCCCGCAAGGCGCGGCTGGACCAGGACTACGGCATCGCGTTCCAGCAGGCCGGGTTGCTCGACTGGCGCACCGTGCTGGCGAACATCGAGCTGCCGCTGGAACTGCACGGCGTCGATCGCGCCAAGCGCCGGGCGCGGGCGCAGGAACTCATCGAGCTGGTCGGGCTGGCCGAGTTCTCCACGCACCGGCCACCACAACTTTCCGGCGGCATGCAGCAACGCGTCGCCATCGCACGGGCACTCGCTGAAAGCCCGGCGCTCCTGCTCATGGACGAGCCGTTCGGCGCGCTGGACGAGATGACCCGCGAGCGCATGCAGAGCGAATTGGTGCGCATCACGGGCGAGACGGGCGCGGCGGTCGTCTTCGTCACCCACTCCATCCCGGAGGCGGTGTTCCTCTCCGACCGGGTCGTGGTGATGTCGGCGCGCCCGGGCCAGATCGTCAACGTCGTCTCCGTCGATCTCGGCCCGCGGACGGAAGACACCCGCGAGGCGCCGGGCTTCTACGCGGCGATAACCCAAGTGCGCGAGGCGCTGCGCGGCCGGCCCGTCCCCAGCACCGTCGAGGTTGGCGTCAGCGCCGACCACGCCGAGGGCGCACTATGAGCACCCGGCGTGCAGCCGCCAACCTGCTTCCGCCGATCGTGTTCGGCGTGCTGTTCGTTGCGGTATGGCAGCTGTTCGTGCGAGGGGCAAACATCAGCACGTTCGTGCTGCCCGCGCCGAGCGACATCTGGTCCGCGGCGGTGGACGCGCGCCCGCACATCATCGCGGCCGCCGGCCACAGCGGACTGAACGCGCTCATCGGGCTGCTCACCGGAGTGATCGCCGGGGTGCTGTTGGCCGCGATCGCATCCCGGCTGCCGATCCTCGGCGGTGCGATAACGCCGATCGTCGCGGCGCTCGCCGCGATACCTATCGTCGCGCTCGCGCCACTGCTGAACAACATGTACTCGCCGCTGTCGACGCTGCCGCGGCGTGAGGTCGTCGCCATCAGCGCGTTCGTGCCGGTGTTCTTCAACGTCTATCGCGGGCTGTCGCAGCTCGCCCCGGTGCACCGCGAACTCATGGAGAGCTATGCGGCATCGCAGACGGCGGTGCTGCGCGTCATCAGGCTGCCCAACGCGCTGCCGTACTTCTTCACCGGCCTGCGCATCGCGTCGTCGCTGGCGGTGATCGCCGCCGTGGTGAGCGAGTACTTCGGCGGTTTGCAGGACGGCCTAGGTTCACGGATCACCTCATCCGTGGGCGCCAGCGACTACCCCGGCGCGTGGGCGTCGGTGCTGGGCGCGGTGATCCTCGGACTGCTGTTCTACGTCGCCGCGCTGGGCCTCGAACGTCTCGTCATCGGTAATCGCGCCGCACCCATCACCTAACTGTAGGGGGAACCTCATGATCAAACGGAGATCGCTCGCCGGCGCAGCCACCTTGGCTGCAGTGATGTTCATTGCCGCGTGCAGCAGCAGTGGCAAGGGCACCGCGGCCAACTCCAGCTCGGCAGGTGGCGGCGGCAGCACCACGGCCGGTGGCAAGCCGGTGAACGTCACACTGCAGCTCCAGTGGGTGACGCAGGCGCAGTTCGCCGGCTACATCGCCGCGCTGAAGAAGGGCTTTTACGCCGCGCAGGGCCTGAACGTGAGAATCGTCCCTGCCGGTACCGACACGGTGCCGCAGACGACCGTCGACAACGGCGGCAGTGCCGACTTCGCGATCGCCTGGGTCCCGAAGGCGCTGCAGTCGCGGGAGAAGGGCGCCAACATCACCGACGTCGGTCAGGTGTTCCAGAAATCCGGCACACGCCAGATCTCGTTCAAGGACCGCGGGATCACCTCCGTTGCCGACCTTAAGAGCAAGACGGTCGGCGACTGGGGCTTCGGAAACGAGTACGAGCTGTTCGCCGGCATGACGAAGGACGGCCTGAACCCGGGCAAGGACGTCCGGATCGTCCAGCAGCAGTTCGACATGAACGCGTTCCTGGCCGGCGACATCGACGCCGCGCAGGCGATGACCTACAACGAGTACGCGCAGGTGCTCGAAGCGAAGAACCCCAAGACCGGCAAGCTCTACCAGCCCTCCGACCTCAACGTGCTCAACTGGAACGAAGTCGGCACCGCGATGCTGCAGGACGCCATCTGGGCCAACACCACCAAGCTGCAGAACCCGGCGTTCCAGGACACCACCGTCAAGTTCTTGACCGCGAGTTACCAGGGCTGGATCTACTGCGCCTCGAAGCCGTCCGACTGCCGCGACATGGTGGTTGCGGCCGGCTCGAAGCTCGGGGCGAGCCACCAGCTGTGGCAGACCAACGAGGCCAACAAGCTGATCTGGCCCTCGCCACAGGGCATCGGCATGGTCGACAAGAAGGCGTGGGATCGCACCATCTCCATCGCCGAGCACACGAAGAACGCGGACGGGCAGACGGTATTGACGTCGGTGCCGAAGGGTGAGGCCTACACCAACGAGTTCACGATCAAGGCGCTCGCGAACTTGACGAAGATGGGCCTGGACACCACCGGAGCCAACTTCAAGCCGATCACGGTGACGTTGAACCCGGGCGGCAACTGACGCCGGCGCCCGGGTCGGTGACGTCAGGTGGAGACGTAGCCGGCGCGCACTGCCTCCGGGTCGTCGAACCACACGCCACCCGAGCCGAGGTAGCGAAACCGCAGTTCCTGCCCGGCCGGGACGGTCACGGTGACGCTGCGCGTGCCGTTGCTGCGGCGCACCAGCTTGTGCTTGCCCGGGCTCCAGTTGTTGAAGTCCCCCACGGCGGACACCGCGCCGTCGTGGACGCTGTCCGGTAGAACGAATTGGATCTTGGTGGTACCGGCCCTGCGGTCGGTGGTGACCCGTATTGCCATCGAACGGTCCCCTCGAACGAACTCTGCAGTCGCGCACCCCGCGACGGGGTCACGCTAATTCGCTCGACGTGCTGCGCGCTACCGACACGCCCGTTGTTCACCCGGCCGTAACGCAGCCCCACCGATGCCCGGTACAGCCGGTCGGAGAGACTGTCCGCCATGGACGCGAACGAGCTGGCACAGCAACTGCTGGATGCGCAGGTCGAGTACGTGCTCGCCGAGCTGAGCGGCAAGCGGCTCACTCAGCTGATTGCCCGCGATGTCGACGACGTGCTGTCGATCATGGACGACCTGACTGTCTCAGACGTGCTGAAGCCGGACTCCGCAAAGCGGGTGGCCCGCAGGCTCGTCGACCGGGTAGCCGCCAGCACGCTGCTCGAGGAGCTCGTCTCGGCCCTCTCCGACGCGATCTATGACCTGTCGGCCAGCGACGAGTACACCCTCGGCGAGGTGGTCGAGCGCGACCCCGTTGAGGCACTCGTCGCGAAGCTGCTGAGCATGCACCAGTTGCAGGACCGAGCACTCGAGCAGATGGCCGAGAGCCCGCTGGTCGCAGCAGTAGCGAGCAAGTTCGTCACCAAGATCGTCAGTGACTTCCTGCAGCAGAACCGCCAACTCGCCGAACGCCTGCCCGGCGCGAAGTCCCTGATCTCGTTCGGAATGGGTGCAGCGTCGCGGGTCAAGAACGCAACAGTCGACCAATTCCTCGGCGACGCGGCCGGCAAGAGCACCCAGTTCGCGATCCGCCGGACCAACGTCGCCGTTCGCGAACTGCTGCGCGAGGCACCCCTGCAGGGTGCCGCCATGGAGATCTGGGACCTGCACGCCGAGGCCCCGATCAGCGACTTGCGCGAGTACCTGAGCAAGCAGGAGCTGCGCGAGCTGGCCCTGCTCGTGCACGGCCTGCTCGTCAGCGCGCGCTCGAGCGAGTACGTCGGCGAGATCGTGGACGAGTGCGTGGACGTCTTCTTCGCCGAGTACGGCGCCCGCTCGCTCGCGTCGTTGCTGCCCGACCTGGGCATCTCGCGCGACGACCTGGTCGCCGACCTGCGCTCGCTCGTGCCACAGCTGATCGACGCGGCGCGTGCCGACGGGCGGCTGGAGGCACTGGTGCGGACCCGGCTCGAACCGTTCTACAAGTCCGACCGGGTTCTGGCTTTACTCCGCGGCTGATCTTGTTGCGGCTGATCCGGTTGCGGCTGCCCGGCATCGCGATCTTGTTGCGGGACAACGGCCCCAACGCTTCTGAAATCTCAGGACATCGCTGACAGTTGATCTCTCGGGACATCGCTGACACTTCGTTCGTGCCGTGGACTTGGGTTCGTGGCGCAGAAGGTGACGGCGATGGACGTTCGGATGGCTGCGGCGATGGCCGGTGGCGTGGG
>DATFTS010000254.1:0-1543 GCA_035261645.1 Jatrophihabitans sp.
TGGTCGGCGCGGTGAAGATGATGTCCCGGCTCTCGCCCGGGCCGATGTCGACCGAGTTCGTCGTGAGGTAGTTCTTCGTCCCGTCCCGCCCGGTGAGCAGGCTGGCATCCTTCGCCACCACGGTCAGGTCGATGTTGTCGACGCTGAAGGTGTGGTTCTGGTAGCCCAGGTTCGCCATGCGCAGCAGCACCTGCTCACCTGCGTTGCACCTGACCAGCGACGAGATCGGCTGGTACTGCAATCGGCCCGCCGCAGTGTTCATCGGGTCGCCGTTCGGCGCGATCGTGTCCGGGTAGCCGCGGCCGTTGAGCAGCCAGAAGCTCGGCTGGAAGTCGGTCCAGTCGTTCACCTGGATGTGCGCATCGCGGTAGTGGGCGGCCGACCACAGTTCGGTCACCATGAACGCGAACTCGCGGTCGTACCTGGTCGACCCGTCGCCGTCGTTGTAGGCGTACGTGGTGCCCACCGGGTCGCCGTTCACCGGCGACTTGTTCTGCTTCGGCCGGATGAAGACCGAGCCGGTCATGCCCATCTGGACGTGTTCGACGTCCTCGAAGTGGCAGTGGTACATGTAGGTGCCGGCGTCATGCGGGCGGTAGAAGTAGGTGAAGTCGCGCCCGATCGGCACCGCGAGCGAGAGCTCGGGCACCCCGTCGAAGAGCGGAATCGCGTTCACGAAGCCGTGCCAGTGCAGGGTGTGGCCGTCGAAGAGGTCCGGGCGCTGCACGAGGCCGAGGTTCGTCAGCGTGATGTAGATGTCGTCCTCTTCGTCGAACACCAGCGTCGGCGCGGAGATCTGGGCCTTGCCACGCTGGGCCGCCACCTGAGCCGCCGTGAAGCCGGTGACGTTGCGGAAGCCGAAGACGTAGGTGTTGAACCCGCCGCTCGGCGCGAGCGGATCGGGGAAGAACGGCGGGTCCGGCGGCGCATCGGCCGGCATGGAAACCCAGCCGTCGGTGCCGACCAGGTGCACCGTCTTCTTCGTGTGCACTGTGGCGGCCGGCGCGGTCGGAGCCGCCTTCGCGACCCCGGCCGAGAGCAGCCGGGTCCCGAGCAACGTCCCGCCCACGATCCCTGCGCCACCCAGAAGCAGCTGCCTGCGACTGAGTCCTTCCTGGTGAGCGTCGGTAGTCAACGTGTCCCCCCGTTGTGGTAGTGGGTTGTGCTGGCCTGTAGGGCCCCGCCGCCTCGCGACGGCGGGACCGCCTGCCCGCACCTCACGGCGTCATCTGGTCGGAGCCGGCGTCGTACCGGCGCGTCTGGTTTTGGCCGCTGCCCGTCACCGTCGGGCGTGCGTCCCCATCGATGTCGAGTGCCGGCGCCGAGACGGTGTAGTGGAGAGCGCCACCCAGGTTGACCAGCGTCGATAGCGCGCCCACGCCCCTCGCCGAAGAGCCCGCCGCGAGGTGGTAGTCACCCATCAACTTCGGGGGCAGGATCTCGGCCACGATCACGGATTGGCGGAATGCCGGGTAGCTGCGCGACGCGAGCACGTTGACGGTCACGTTGTACTCGGAGACGAACAGCGGGGCGGCCCCGGGCG
>DATFTS010000255.1:0-6261 GCA_035261645.1 Jatrophihabitans sp.
ATCTTCTTCTGCGCCACCGGCGTGACGGACGGCGAGCTGTTGCGCGGTGTGCGCTACTACGCCGACTCGGTGCAAACCGAGTCGATCGTTATGCGCTCGAAGTCGGGCACGATCCGGCTCGTCGACTCCTTGCATCAACTCGGCAAGCTGCGCGCCTACTCGGCCGTCGACTTCGACCGCAACTGACCTATCCACCGCAAGTGAAGGAGGCGCATCGCCCATGATGGTCGTCACGACGAACGAGATCGCCGGTTGGGAGATCCAGCGGGTGTGCGGTGAGGTGTTCGGGCTGACCGTTCGCTCCCGCAACGCGTTCTCCCAGCTCGGCGCCGGGCTGAAGTCCATGTTCGGAGGCGAGCTGCAGGGCATGACCCGCAACCTCGCCGAAAGCCGCAACGAGGTGATGGGCCGAATGCTCGAGCACGCCAGGCAGAAGGGCGGCAACGCGGTCATCGGCATGCGCTTCGACACCTCTGAGATGGGTGACGTGTGGACGGAGCTGTGCGCGTACGGCACAGCGGTCGTCGCGGTGCCAGTGACCGAGGCAGCTCGCCAGACTGCGCAGGCCCTGGGCTACGGCGCCCCGGGTGGTGCACCGCCCAGCCCGGATCCGGTGCAGCAGATGCCGATGCAGCAGCCGCCGTCCGGCTACGGCCAGCAGCCGCCGGCCGGCTATCCGCAGCAGCAGCCGCCGCAGGGCTACGAGCCGCAGCCGCCCCAGGGCTACGAGCCGCAGCGTTAGAGCATCAGCCGAAGTAGATCAGCGCGTGCGGGTTGTCCGCATTGCTGCGCTGAATCGGGACCGCGACAGTCACCATGCACTGCTGGTGACTGCAGTCGATCGACTTGAACGCCTTACGCGCGATCAGGTGTAACGGGCCGACGTTCCCGCTCGCATCCGACTTCGTGCTGTTGGGCTGCAGATGGACGATATTGAGGTTGCAGTCGGACGGACCGTAGTTGTTCGCGTCCTCGCCCTTGTAGTCGCACTGCATGAAGAGCAGGTTCTCGTTCGGCTTGAAGCCGTGCCCGGTGATCGTCACCTGCTGTCCATCGTGCAGACCACGTGCCGGACATACCGTGATGACTGCGCCCGGCGATGTGGACGACACGCAACTGCTGCCTGACGCGGCACTTGAGGCAGTGCCGGTCGCGCTGCCGCTGGAAGCGCTGCCTTGATTGCCGGCCGCAGCGCTCGACCTCGCGGCCGAGGTCCTGGCGCTGCTGGATTCGCCGGCGTGATGCTTCCTGGACGGGCTCACGGTCGGCTTGCGGTGATGGGTGGATGACGACGCGGCGGTGCTTACCCCGGCCAGACCCAGGGGCGCCGACGACCCGGCCACGGTGGAGGACGCGCTTCCTCCGCCACTGCCGCCTCCGCAGGCGGCCAGTAGCAGCACCGCGGCGAAGAGAGGTAAAGCACGGTGTGAGGCGTGTGGCATGCGCATGTCGTGGTCCTATCACGCTCACTAGGCTCGGTCGCGTTGAAACGAATTCGAGGAGCGCAGCCTTGTCTGAAGATCAAGAGTTCCGGGTGGAGAAGGACTCGATGGGCGAGGTCCGCGTCCCGGCGAGCGCGAAATGGCGGGCGCAGACCCAGCGGGCGGTGGAGAACTTCCCGATCTCGGGACGCGCCATCGAGCGGGAGTTGATCGGCGCACTCGCCTCGATCAAGGGTGCCTCGGCCGCGATCCGCGGCGACAAGGGAATGCTCGACGCCACCAAGGCGAAGGCGATCCACGACGCGGCCGCCGAAGTGGCCCGCGGCGACTGGGACGCCGAGTTCCCGATCGACGTCTTCCAGACCGGTTCCGGCACCTCGTCCAACATGAATGCGAACGAGGTGATCGCGACGCTCGCCGCCGAGCGGCTGGGCGCCTCGGTGCACCCGAACGATGACGTCAACGATCCCTTCTCCTCGAACGATCAGTTCCCGGCCGCCATCCACATCGCTGCAACACGCGCGATCACCGTCGAACTGATTCCGGCGCTTTCCCACCTGGCCGAGGCGCTCGAGGAGCGCGCCACCGCGTTCGCGGAGGTGGTGAAGTCCGGGCGTACACATCTCATGGACGCGACGCCGGTGACCCTCGGCCAGGAGTTCGGCGGCTATGCCGCCGCGGTGCGCTACGGCGTCGACCGGTTGCGCGACGTGCTGCCGCGCGTCGGCGAGTTGCCGCTGGGCGGGACGGCCGTGGGCACCGGCATCAACGCGCCGAGCGGGTTGGCCGCCGAGGTGATCGCCAAGCTGGCCGCTGATACCGACCTGCCCCTGACCGAGGCGCGCAACCACTTCGAGGCGCAGGGTTCGCGTGACGCGCTGGTCGAGGCGAGCGGAGCGCTGCGTACCGTCGCGGTCGGGCTGAACAAGATCAGCAACGACATTCGGTGGATGGGCTCGGGGCCGCGTACCGGCCTTACCGAGATCTTCCTGCCCGACCTGCAGCCTGGGTCGTCGATCATGCCCGGCAAGGTCAACCCGGTGCTCTGCGAGGCGGTGTGCCAGGTCGTCGCGCAGGTCGTCGGCAACGACGCCGCGGTGGCGTGGGGCGGGGCGGCCGGCAACTTCGAGCTCAACGTCATGCTGCCGGTCATCGCCCGCAACCTGCTCGAGTCGATCCGGCTGCTCGCCAACGTCTCACGGGTCTTCGCCAACCGTTGCGTGTCCGGCATCGAGGCCAACGCCGAGCGGTGCCGGGAGTACGCCGAGTCGTCCCCGTCGATCGTCACCCCGCTCAACCACTACGTCGGCTACGACGAGGCCGCCAAGATCGCGAAGCAGGCGCTCGCCGAGCGCAAGACGATCCGGCAAGTAGTGATCGAGCGCGGCCACGTGCCTGGTGCTATTTCCGAAGCGATGCTGGACGAGGTACTGGACGTGCTGTCCATGACGCACCCCGCCGACTGAGGCGGTGAAACCCCGTTCGTTTCACCGGGGGCAGGAAACGAACGGGGGCCGAACAGGACGGCCGCACAGCCACCGCGCCGCACCGCCCCTCGCAAGACTCGTGCGTCACCGTGCTCGGCGCTACCCTACGGCTGCGCGGTGGATAGCCATTTCCCGCAGGCGCTCGCCCGCCTTTGCGCCCAGGCGTGCGCGAGCAGCTATGAGTAATGCATGATCAACACGCGCGGAAGGACGTGCACCGCATTCGGGGGTGGGAGTGCAGGAGTTGCAGACGCTCGCGGCGAGCGACGTCGACGACGCTGAAGACCAGATCGGCGCTGTCTACCTGCCGACGCGACTGCGCCCTGAGCAGGCCGGCCCGATCAGCATGCAGCTGCGCGCGGTAAAGCTCGGCCGGGTGACCATGGGCTGGCTGAGGTTCGCGCTGGACATGCGGATCTTGACCGCACCCCCCGAGAACTACCACGTGGACGTGCCGCTGTCCGGCCATGCTGCGTCACGTGCCGGGGGCGGCAACGAGGTCTGCACGGCTCCCGGCTATGCCGCGGTCTACATGCCCGGGGCCCCCGCGGACCTGCGCTGGAGCGCGGACACCCACGAGGTCTGCCTGATGCTCGAGCCCACGGAGCTCGAGGACGAACTGGCCCGACTGGCGGGCCAGTGTCCCAAGCGGCCGCTTGTGTTCGCGGAACGGATGGACCTCAACTCCCCAGGTGGCCAAGCATGGATGCGGGTGCTCGACGTCATCTCCCGCGAGGCCGAGCGCGCCGACGGGCTGCTCGACTACCCGCTCATATCGCGCCGGCTCGAGCAGCTCCTGATCGACGGCCTCCTCGTGAGCCATCAGCACAACCACTCAGAACTGCTCACGGAAGAGCCCACCACGGTTGCGCAGCGGGCAGCGCGCCGCGTTGTCGAGATGATGCAGGAGCGTCCCCACCACCCGTGGAGCGTCAGCGAGCTTGCCCAACAGGTCTCAGTGAGCGCGCGGTCGCTGCACCAAGAGTTCCGCCGGTTGACCGGCACCACGCCCATGGCCTACCTGCGTGACATACGCCTGCAGTGCGCGTACGACGAACTCAGGACAGCCGATCCGGAGGTCGCGACGGTAACCACCGTCGCGCATCTGTGGGGCTTCGCGCACCTGGGCAGGTTCGCGGCCAGCTACCGGCAGCGCTTCGGCGAGCTGCCCGGCGAGACTCTGAAGCGCGGGAGCTGACGACAGGCACCGCTGCTCACGGCTTGAGGACGACCTTCTCGCAGCTGTCCTGCTTCTTCTTGAACAGCTCGTAGCCGCGCGGCGCATCGTCGAGCGGTAGCTCATGCGTGATGACCCGGGTGGGATCGATGTCGCCGCGTTCCACATGGGCGAGCAGCGGACGCATATAGCGCTGCACGTGACACTGTCCCGTACGCAGCGTGATCGAGCGGTTCATCCACGAGCCGGCCGGGAACTTGTCGAGGAATCCTCCGTACGCACCGATAACCGACACCACGCCACCGTTGCGACAACTGGTGACCGCTTGCCGCAGGGCATGCGGACGATCGGTTTCCGTGCGCGCCGCCTGCTTGACGCGGTCGTAGGTGTGAACGTGCGGGGCACCGTGTTCCGCCTCGAGCCCGACCGCGTCGATGCACTTGTCCGGACCACGCCCGCCGGTCAGCTCGAGCAGTTCGGAGCGGACGTCGGCCGTCTCGAAGTCGATCGGGATGTAGCCGGCTTGCCGTGCCATCTCGAGCCGGTACTCCTCCTTGTCGATCGCGATCACCTTGTCTGCGCCGAGCACGCGTGCGCTGTCCATCGCAAACTGGCCTACCGGCCCGGCGCCCCACACCGCGACGACGTCACCGCGCTGGATCTCGCACATCTCCGCGCCCATGTAACCGGTGGGCAGGATGTCGGACAGGAACAGCACCTGCTCGTCGGCAAGATCCTCCTCGATCTTCAACGCACCGAAGTCGGCGAACGGCACTCGCGCATACTCCGCCTGACCGCCGGCGAAACCGCCGGCCAAGTGCGTGTAACCAAATACGCCGGCGGTCGGATGCCCGAACATCTTTTCGGCGAGCCCCGCGTTCGGATTCGAGTTCTCGCAGCAGGAGTACAGCTGGGCCTCGCACATCGTGCATGCGCCGCAGGCGATGGTGGCCGGCACAACGACCCGGTCGCCGACGTCCACGCGCGTCGCGTCGACGTACGGGCCGATCTCGACGACTTCGCCCATGAACTCGTGACCCATGACGTCGCCCGTCTGCATCATAGGTAGGTACCCGTCGAACAGATGCAGGTCCGAGCCGCAGATGGCGGTAGATGTGATCCGCACGATCGCGTCGTGCCCGTTCATGATCTTCGGGTCCGGCACGTCCTGCACTTCGACCTTGTTCACACCCATCCAGCAGTTCGCCTTCACGCCAGCACCTCCGTCGCGTACTCCTCGTCGGTGAGCGGCCGTGCCGGGTGCTGCGGAAACTCGCGACGCGCCCGCTTGCCGGATGGCGCACCCTCGGAGCGGACCACCTCGCCGATCTCGAGCAGTTGCTTCAGCCGGCGCAGATCGTCGTCGAGTTGTTGGTGCGGGTCCTCGCCGAAGTACCGGGCAATAGCCTCGCCGAGCTTGCCGGCGGGCATGTCGTACGCAATCCGAACATGCACCTCGGTGCCCCGCTGACCCGGCGCCGGGACGAACTCGACCCGTCCCTCGTTCTTGACGTCCGCGTTCTGGATGGAGCGCCAGGCGATGTGCCGGCCGGGAACCTCCTCGGTGATCGTCGCGTCCCACTCGACCCTGCGGCCGAAGGGTGCGCTGACCACCCAGTGCGAGCGGTCGTCGGCGGCAGTGCGCACGTCCTCGACGTGCGCCATGAAGGTCGGCAGGTTCTCGAGGTTGCGCCAGAACTCGTACACCTCGAGCAGCGGCCTGTTCACCGTTGTCGTGCCGGTCAGCTGCATCAGGTTCTCCCGGTGCGTGCGAGTGACGGCGGCATAGAGGTCGGCCGCGGTGATGCCGGCGACGCCCGCCGTCGCAGCGATGGTGCGGCTCGTGCCACGACCGGTCTGGTTGCGCAAGGCGCGGCCGAGCAAGGTCAGATCCATGGCGTCGCCGGCGACTCGACCCCACAGCCACGCCCGGCCGCGCATCCCCAGCAGTCCGCCGGCCATGGCCAACTGACGCACGCCGACCAACAACGCCGCGGTTCGCTGTCGCGGACCGGAGCCCACCCCGATGGCTTCGCAGAACACGTCAGGCGCGGCGAGCGGTGGCCCGGCGAGCGCAAGACTGAGCCACCCGAGCGCGCTGCGGAGTGGATCTCTGTCCTTCGTCGCTTCGGAAGCGGGCCGGTCGATCCTGTGA
>DATFTS010000256.1:0-3871 GCA_035261645.1 Jatrophihabitans sp.
TTGCCTCGGCCCACGCACCCGGCCACCACCTTGCGCATCGACGGCCAGGACCACGAGGTCGTCCTACGCGCTGAGGGAGCGCACAACGCGCAGAACGCCAGCGGCGCGGCGGCCGTGGCGTTGAGCTTCGGCTTCTCCGCCGCCACGATCGTCGCCGGTCTTGCGAAGGTTTCGCCGGCGTTCGGGCGCGGGCAGACGTTCTCCGTCGACGGCCGAAAGGTGACGTTGCAGCTGGTGAAGAACCCGGCCGGCTTCCGGCAGACGCTGCGCACGCTCGACGCCGGCGCTCCGGCCGCGCTGGTGATCGCCATCAATGACGACTACGCAGACGGACGCGACGTCTCCTGGCTGTGGGACGTCGACTTCACCGCGCTCGCCGCACTGCCTAGCCGGCGCTCGACGGCCGGTACCCGGGCCGCTGACATGGCCGTCCGGCTGCGCTACGACGACGTGGACGTTCTCGAGATCGAGCCCGATCTCGAGAAGGCGGTGCGCACCGCAGTGGACGCGGTGCCCCTCAATGCTCGCGTGGTCGTCTTCAGCACCTACACCGCGATGTGGGAACTGCATGCGGTTCTGCAACGGATCGGCAACGCCGCATGAAGCCGCTGACGCTCGTGCATCTCTATCCGCGTGAGATGAACATCTACGGCGACACCGGCAACGTCCTGGTGCTGCGCAAGCGGCTGCAATGGCGCGGGCTGCCCGTGCACGTTGTGCCGGTGAACGTCGGGGATCCGCTACCGAACCATGCCGACGTGTTGCTCGGCGGCGGCGGCCAGGACGCCGCGCAAGGTGAGATCGGCCAGGACTTCGCGGCGCGCGGCGCCCAACTGCACGCGATGGCCGATGACGGCGTGGTGATGCTGACGATCTGCGGCTCGTACCAGATGCTCGGACACGAGTTCGTGACACACGACGGGGTGCACATCGCGGGCGTGGGTGTGCTCGACGTCGTCACCCATGGTCAGGAGGCTCGGCTGATCGGCAACAACTACGTCGATACCCCGGACGCCGGCCGGCTGGTGGGCTACGAGAACCACAGCGGCCTCACGACGCTCGGATCGGGCGTCCGGCCACTCGGCACGACGCAGCCCGGACGCGGCAACAACGGCAAGGACGGAACTGAGGGCGCGGTGCGTGACAACGTGTTCGGGACGTACCTGCACGGCCCGGTGTTGGCCAAGAGCCCCCGGTTCGCCGACGAGCTGCTGCGCCGGGCGTACGCGCGACGTGGCGAGCAGGTCACCCTGGATCCGATCGACGACGCGCTACCCGAGCAGGCGGCGCGGGTTGCGGTGGGCCGGCCGCGATGATCCGTGCCGTCCTCGCCACGGCGGTGGCCGCGTTGGCGCTCGCCGGCTGCACTTCCAAGAGCGCAGCGCCACCGGACACGACCCGCACCAATACGCAGACGGTGACCAGCACCCGCACACCGAGCGTGGTGGCCTACACCCCGTCGCCGGCGCGCACGGTGCCGCCGCTGCCGTATGGCGCGAAAGCGCGCCAGGGTGAGAAGGACGGCAGCTGCCCCTACATCCGCACCGGACTGAACGAGGGCGCGGGCGGCGGCGTCAACCTCGCTGATCTTGAGGGCGACCGGGTCTACCGCACCACCCTGCTCACCCGTTATCACCCGGTGGGGTGTCGGTTCTACTTCTACGCCCCGCCGTACGAGGCGATCGCCGACATCGAGCCACGCCGGTTCCCGACCGCCACCGATGCGTTCAACGCGATGGTTCGCACCGCAGAAGCGGGGCGACATCCCATCACCGAACGCAACTTCGTGCGGGGGCTGACCGGCATCTGCTACCAGACCAAGTTCTTCGGACCGGACGGGATGCGTGACTGGGCCTTCGTCTTCACGAAGGGGAACCTGATGGTGGTCGTGCACACCCAGCGTTCGGACACCTCACGCAATGCCCTCTACATCGGCCGGGCGATCGCGGCCAAGTTCTGACGTCGGAGTGCCGTGGCAGGATGGATTGGCCGCTGCAAACCACCGTCCAGCAACCTAGGAGCCATCCGGATGTCAGCAACGCAGATCGCCACCCTGCACACCACCGCGGGCGACATCCGCGTCGAGCTGTTCGGGAACCATGCACCAAAGACGGTGCGCAACTTCGCGAACCTCGCAACCGGCGCCTCGGAGTGGACGCACCCAGGCACAGGGCAGAAGACCAACGACCCGCTCTACAACGGGACGGTCTTCCACCGCGTGATCCCCGGCTTCATGATCCAGGGCGGCGACCCGTTGGGTGAGGGCTTCGGTGGCCCGGGTTACAAGTTCGCCGACGAGTTTCACCCCGAGCTGGTCTTCGACCGGCCGTACCTGCTCGCGATGGCGAACTCCGGCCCGAACACCAACGGCTCGCAGTTCTTCATCACCGTGGGACCGACACCGCACCTGAACCGCCGGCACACGATCTTCGGTGAGGTCACGGACGCGGACAGCCAGGCGGTCGTCGACAAGATCGCGAACACCCGCACCGGACGCAATGACAAGCCGGTCGAGCCGATCACGATCACATCGGTCACGGTGGAGCCCGCTTGACGCCTGGTCAGACCCCGAGCGAGGTCACGCAGCGCTGCTACCGCCACCCGAACCGGGAGGCGTTGATCCGCTGCACGCGCTGTGACCGGCCGATCTGTCCTGACTGCATGCGGCCGGCCTCCGTCGGGTTCCACTGCCCGGACGACGTGAGCGAAGGTTCGCGCACCGTGCGCGCGCCACGCACGAGCGTCGGGGCTCGGATATGGCAATCGCGGCCGTATGTGACGACCTCGCTGATCGCGCTCAATGTGATCGTCTACGTCGTCACGGCTGTCGCCCCCGGCGCCTCCTTCACCGACCCGGGTGCTGGTGCCACCACCGGCAAGGGCATCTTCTTCACCTGGCAACTAATGCCATTTGCCGTGCACTTCCAGCACCGTTATTACGAGCTGATCACGTCGGCGTTCCTGCACGTCGGACTGCTACACATCCTGTCCAACATGCTCGCCCTGGCGTTCATCGGCCCGGCGCTGGAGCAACTGCTGGGTCGGTGGCGCTTCGCCGCCGTGTACGTGCTGAGCGCACTCGGCGGCAGCGCTGCGATCTACGCGTTCGGCAACGAACTCACGCCGACCGTCGGGGCGTCCGGGGCGATCTTCGGCTTGTTCGGCGTGTGCCTTGTGTTGGTACGCAAGCTCGGCCTCGACCTGCAGTGGCTGCTGTCGATCGTCGCGATCAACTTCCTCCTGACGTTCTCGATCCACGGCATCTCGAAGCTCGGCCACATCGGCGGCTTCATCACCGGCATGCTCGCTGGGCTGGCCATCGGCGGCCTGCCCTCCCTGCGGACCCGGCTGCCGACTCGCGTGCAGGCGGCGGGGCTCGCCGGGTTGCTGGTGCTGCTGATCATCGTCGTCGCGGTGCGCAGCGCTACCTGGTGAGCCGATAGCGCTACGGGCGGCGCGGGCGAAACGCCTCGATCAGCGCTGCCGCCTCGGCCGGCTCTGCGCCGAGCGTGCGGCGGGTGAACACCGCCAGCACCGAACCCGCGTCGATCTCGAGGGTGGTGCTGCGCAAGCCGCGGCGCATCCGCGTCTCGGCGCGGATGTGATGGACGTCGGCCCAGTCGAGCCGCGCTCGCGTCAGGGGTGCGTTGATGACGATGCCGCCGGCCGACGCGACGATCCGCGGACTGAAGACCAGGTCGCAGACCAGGTAGCTGAGCAGCAGCACTGCGGCCAGCCCGGACAGCACGCGTCCGGCCGCGTCGCTGGTCAACAGGAGTGCCGCGAGCGCCCCGAGGGCGCCGCTGCCGGCCAGTGCCGTGTAGCGCCGGTCGGGGATGAAGCGCACCTCAGGGGGCGTACGTCGAGGGAT
>DATFTS010000257.1:0-2441 GCA_035261645.1 Jatrophihabitans sp.
CGCTCGTGTGGTCGACCACTGCGTAACCCCAGATGATCAGCAGCGCATGCGTGACGGCCAGGCACACGGTGTACCGCCCGCCCATGCCGTGCCATCGGGCCAGCCGGTCGGTCCCGACCCGGCGTTCGAGGTAGGGCACGCGCGCCATCGTGAACAGCAGCACGACGACGGCGTAGCCGGCGAGCAGTCCGGTGATGCGACCTGCGTTCGTCAGCCAGTCGCCGAAGCCGTGCACGGCCGGCGTATCGCGCCACCAGAGCCAGATGGTGACGAGGGTGCCCAGCGCAATGCCGGTGAGCACGACGAGCGACGCGGTCCGGTCCGCCGAGGTCGCCGCGACGCGCCTGCGCCTCGGCGCTTGCGGCGCGACCAGGGTCGCGTGTCTCGTCGGCACCGTATGAGCCTGCGGTGCGTTCCTATCGGAATCCTCGGAGAATTCTGTGAGCCACACAGGGAACGCGTTAAATCCTGCCGATGTCACATTCGCGGCGGCCACTTTGTCCTTGATGGTTGACGGCGCCGACGGCGTCGGTTGACCTTCGTGGAGATACAAATGGCTGTCGTTACCGAACTCGAGTCCCGGTCCGTCCTTTCCACCCGCCGGGGCAAGTTCATTCTCATTCTGCTCTGCGCAGTGGCGTTCCTCGATTTCGTCGACGCGTCCATCGTGAACGTGGCGTTGCCCTCGATCCAGCGCGCCTTGCACTTCTCTGTGGACGGACTCCAGTGGGTGCCCAGCGGTTACCTGCTGACCTACGGCGGATTCATGTTGCTGGGCGGGCGAGCCGCTGACCTTCTTGGCAGGCGTCGGGTCCTGCTCAGCGGCGTGGTGGTGATCGGTGTGTCGTCGCTGGTCGGCGGGTTGGCGAACAGCGCCGGCTTGCTGGTGGCCGCGCGGCTCGCTCAGGGGCTTGGCGCTGCGCTCACGTTGCCCGCGGCTCTCTCGATCCTCACCACCACGTTCGTCGCCGGGAAGGACCGCAACACTGCTCTGGGCGCGTGGGGAGGGGTTGGCGGGCTGGCCTCCGCCATCGGCGTGCTCCTGGGTGGGCTGCTGACCGATGGTCCTGGCTGGCGTTGGGTCATGCTCGTGAACCCGGTCGCCTGCGTGCTGGTGATTTATCCGATCTTCCGGTTGATCGAGCGCGGACGGGGGCGCGCGCAACTGAAGAACTTCGACGCGCTCGGCGCGCTGCTTGCCACTGCTGGGACGCTGCTGCTTGTGTACGCGCTGGTCCGTGCGCCGGTCGTCGGCTGGGGATCCGGCCGCACCGTCGGTGAGCTCGCACTGGCCGCTGCCCTGCTCGCGTTGTTCGTAGTGAACGAGATGCGGCATCGCAACCCGCTGGCACCGCTGTCGATCTTCAAGATCAACGGCCTAGGCTTCGCGAACATCACGCAGTTGATCGCGTTCGCCGGGCTGATCGGGCTGTTCTTCTTCCTCACGTTGTACGTGCAGGAGATCATGGGTTACTCGCCGGTGAAGACGGGCGTCGCCTACCTACCGTTATGCGCGGCATTCGTGGTGTCGGCAGGCGTCGCATCTCAACTGCTGCCACGCGTGGGCACACGCTGGATGATCGTGGTCGGAGCGCTGATCGCCGCGGGCGGCATGTTCTGGCTCTCGCACCTGCACGTCCACGGCAGCTACACCGACCTGCTGCCCGGCTTGATCATCCTGCCGCTGGGATTCGGGCCGGTGTTCGTCGCCGTCGCCACTGCGGCCAACTCCGGTGTGCCGGCCGACAAGGCCGGGCTGGCCGCGGCGCTGCTCAACGCGTCGCAGCAACTCGGTGGCGCCCTCAGCCTCGCGATCTTCACCGCGGTGGCCACCAGCCGCACCCAGCACCTGCTCGCCGCGCACGTCGCGCGGCCGGAGGCACTCACAAGCGGGTTCCATCTGGCGCTGCTGCTCGGCAGCATCTTCATCCTGGCGGCCGCCCTGGTCGGCTTCCGCGCCACGAACACCCGGGGCGAGGCCGAGCAGGTGGAGTCCGCGCCGATGACGCCGACGCTGCAGAGCGCGGGCCAGCCGTGACCGAGGTGTTCGACAAGGCCTGGCGGGAGAACCGCGCCTACCTCGTCGACCTCGCGTTTCGCATGCTGCGCGACATCGGCGAGGCGGAGGACGTCGTGCAGGTCGCGTATTCGCAACTGCTGCAGACCGGCGCCGACGCCATCGAAGACCCGCGCGCCTGGCTGACAGTGGTGACGAGCCGGCTGTGCCTCAACCGGATCCAGTCGGCACAGCGGCGAAGGGAGCGCAGCGCCGATCCGGACGTGCTCGCCCAAGCCTTCGCCGACCCGCGGACGGCGATTGCTGATCCGGCCGACCGCATCACCCTGGACGACCGGGTGCGGCTCGCACTGCTCGTCATGCTGGAACGTCTTTCGCCCGCCGAGCGAGTCGCCTTCGTCATGCACGACGTCTTCGGCACTCC
>DATFTS010000258.1:0-5233 GCA_035261645.1 Jatrophihabitans sp.
ACCGAGCACTGTGCACTGCTCGCGCGGCTGCTCGCGGGAGACACCCTCGGCGAGGCTGCCCGCGCTCTGCACATCTCACGACGCACTGCCGACCGACGCCTTGCCGCTGCCCGCCGAGCACTCGGCGTCGACAGCACGCCGGCCGCGCTGCGGCTCGCCGCGCAGCTCGGCATCGCTCACCCGCGCCGCTGAGCAGACAGCAGCGGCCGGCGACCAACGGCAGGCGAACAACGGTCGGCGGCGGACCCCCCGAAAGGAGCCCGCCGCCGCCCAGCAAGAACGAACTCAGCGCGTCACGGTGATCGTGATCGACTTCGTGCTGCGCATCCCCGTGTTATCGACGATCACCAGGGTGAGGGTCTTCTTGCCGATGCTGGTGAACTTCTTCGACCACGTGGTGGCTGTTCCGACCTTCGTGCTGCCGAGGCGCCACGTGCGGCTGGCGATCGCGCCACCGGTGTTCTTGTCGACGCTCTTCGCCGACGTCCACGTGTAGCTCTTGTTGATCTTCACCACCGTCGGCCCGCCGATCACGGCAGTCGGCGGCACGCCGACGGTGATCGTCATCGACGACGAGCCGGTCTGGCCGAAGCTGTCCGTCACGGTCAGCGTCACCTTGTGCGTACCGGCGGCGGTGAAGGTGTGGCTGGTCGACTTGCTGGACGTCGAGGTCACACTGCCGTCACCCCAGGTCCAGTGGTACTGGACGGCGCTGCCACCGACCGGGTCGGCGAAGTTGATCGCCGACCAGGTCTGCGCGGACTTCAACTTCAACGCCGACGGGCGGCCGATACCGATCGTCGGGCTCGTCGGCCGGAAGAGGTTGAGCCCCTTCGGCGTGCCAACCCCGGACGGTCCGTCGTAGCCGGACACGGCGTTGCACTGTGTGTTCGCCGCGATCGTCCCGGCGCTTCCGTCGTACGGGTAGCCGCAGTCCAAGAGCCCAGCCCAGCCGTTGGCGTACTGGGAGTTGCCGTTCGCGAGGTTGTTCGGGTTGCCGGTCGGCGGTTGGGTCTGCGCCTCGAGCGCGTTCGAGCAGTTCGTCGCCGTGTCGCCCGCGCAGAACGCGTTCCCACCGAGGGTGACGTCGTAGAGGGAACTCGGACGCAGCTGCAGGTTCCGGTACAGCGTCTGCGCCGGGTACTGCACACCCTTCGCGCCGCCGGCGAGCGCCCACATCGCGGCGATCAGTGGCGACGAGAGGGAGGTACCACCGGTCGTCCCCCAGCCACTGCCGCCGTAGTTGTCGTAGGTGTCGAAGCCCGTGTACGGGTCCGCGAGCGCGGCCACGTCACCAGCCAGCCGGTTGCTGCCGCAACCCGTGTTGCTGTAGCCGGCCACTCCCGCCTGCCAACTCGGCGCGCCGTAGAGGAAACTGCAGCCACCTCCCGAGGCGCCCTGTGCGCCCATCCAGCCGAGATACGGGTTGAGCCCGTTCTGGTCGTCCGCGCCGTTCTCGTTCCAGACGTCCTCCTCCTGCCGGCTGCCGTCTGCGTTCAACCCGAGCGCGGTGCCCGCCACCGCCACGACCTGCGGGTACGCCGCGGGCACGTTCGGGGCGTTGTCGGACGCGCCACCCGAGTCGTTCGCGAAGTCCCAGTTGTACCAACCGTTGTCGCCGGTCGATGCAGTGATGACGATGCCCGGATGGTTGTAAGCCGCCTGGACGGACGCGGGCACGGCCGGATCCTCCGGGCCGCCGTAGGAGTTGCTGATCTCGGTCGCGCCGAGGCGTGCCGCGGCGTTGACGGCCGCCGCAAGATTCGCACCGCTCGCCGAGTTCGCCTCGACAAGCAGGATCTTGCA
This sequence comes from Jatrophihabitans sp., assembly GCA_035261645.1. Lineage (GTDB taxonomy): Bacteria > Actinomycetota > Actinomycetes > Mycobacteriales > Jatrophihabitantaceae > Jatrophihabitans. Next base: position 1,807 of record DATFTS010000258.1, read on the forward strand.
GTGGTTGCACACCGCGCGGACCGCCTCGATGTCGAGCGCGATCTCGCCTGCCCACCCGCTGTTCGCCGCCGGCAAGGGCGAGGCGTTGCCGGCCTGGTTCACCTTGCGGAACGACGACGAGGTCTCGGCCGGCAACCCGTAATGCGCATTGAACGTGTTGAGGTCGGCCAAGGCGTGCGGGTTGTCGTACGCGTCGACGATCGCCACCGTCTGGTTCACCGATGCGGCGGGGTTGAAGCCGTACGCCGAGGCGAGGTCGGCCGGGGTGAAACCGCCCGCCGGGCCCGTGCTGTAGGACGGCGTCACGTACGCCTTCGCCCCCGGCACCGTGCGCGCCGCCGGCACCAGCCGGATCGCGTCGCAGGCGTAGTCGCCGGGCGTCGGGTCACCGCACAGCTTCTTCGTCACCGCGTAGCGGACGGCACCGGAACCGGCAGCGCTACCGAGCTGCGCGGGTGAGCCGGCGAGGGCAGCGCGGGCGCCGCCGGAGACGTGCGAGGGTGCGCTCGGCCGCGTGCTACCCGCGTGGGCCGGCGCCGCCACGGCGACGAGAGCCGCTGCGGCGGCAAAGACGGTAAGGACGGTAAGTGCGCGGCCGGTCTGGACGCGCGGGCTGCTGGTCATGCTCGATCTCCCCTACATGCACCGATGCCGGCCGGGGCGGCCGGCGTTCGGACGACAAGAGGGCGGATCGGCCCGCTGAGAGACATGCGCTGAGAAGTTGGCGCAGATGTGCGATCAGTCGCGCGGCATCTGACCGACGACGCCGGGGACGCGACATGCGTGTGGCATGCTGGCTCGAACCGGTAGTCAGCCGCACCATCACTTGTCACAAGAAGGACGTTGGGGGACAGCGTGGATATCTCGGTCTCGCAGACGACCGCGGGCAACGTACCGATCGTGGCGGTCAAGGGCGAGGTGGACGTCTACTCCGCGCCGGCGTTGAAAGAGAAGATCACCGAGCTGATCAGTTCCGGGCAGAAAACCCTCATCGTCGATCTGGGCAACGTCGCATTCCTCGACTCCACAGGCCTTGGCGCGTTGGTCGAGGCACGGGCAGCGACGGCTGAGGCAGGTGGCTCGCTGCCGATCGTCTGCACCCAGGAACGCATCCTCAAGCTGTTCACGATCACCGGCCTGGACGGGGTCTTCACGATCTACTCCAGCGTCAGCGACGCGCTGGCCGATCTGCGCGGCTGACCCCGGCGCCCTCGGCGCCATACCCGACGGTCTGCGCGACGCCTACCCGCCGGTTTGCTGACTCTCAGATACGGCTAAACTCCGCCAGTCAGCGCCTGCGCGCACCGCGCCAAGCGCATCCGCACGCCGCCGAACCCAGTCCGGCGCAGCGATCCGCAGATTCATAGGGGAGATGCATGGCCTCGCATCAGCTACTCGCGAGTAGCCCGCTGGCGATCACCAGCGGGCAGCGCGGGTTCGTATTCGTCATCCTCGCCCTCGCGGTGGTAGCCCTCATCTACGCGTACGTGCTCGTACGTGAGGTGCTCAAGGCCGGCGAGGGCACACCGAACATGCAGAGCATCTCGAAGGCGGTGCAGGAAGGCGCGGCGGCGTATCTGAGCCGCCAGTTCCGCACGCTCGGCGTGTTCTCGATCATCGTGTTCATCCTCCTGCTGCTGCTGCCGGTGAACGAGGGTGGCACCAGCGTCCGGGTCGGCCGTGCCATCTTCTTTCTGATCGGCGCGGCGTTCTCCGCGAGCGTCGGCTACATCGGCATGACGATGGCCACCCGCGCGAACGTCCGCGTCGCTGCCGCGGCACGTGAGGGCGGTGCCAAGCGCGGGTTCCACATCGCTTTCCGCACCGGCGGCATCGTCGGCATGCTGACGGTCGGCCTCGGGCTGCTCGGCGCTTCCATCGTGCTGCTGAGCTACAACGACAACGCCCCGACCGTCCTTGAGGGCTTCGGCTTCGGTGGCGCGCTGCTCGCGATGTTCATGCGTGTCGGTGGCGGCATCTTCACCAAGGCCGCGGACGTCGGCGCGGACCTCGTCGGCAAGGTCGAGGCCGGCATCCCCGAGGACGACCCTCGCAACGCCGCCACGATCGCCGACAACGTGGGCGACAACGTCGGCGACTGCGCCGGCATGGCAGCTGACCTGTTCGAGTCTTACGCGGTGACGCTGGTGGCGGCGCTGATCCTCGGTCAGTCCGCGTTCGGCGGCAAGGGCTTGATGCTGCCGCTCATCATCGGTGGCATCGGCGTCATCAGCTCGGTGGTCGGCATCCTCGCCACCAACCTGCGCGACAGCGACCGCAACGGCCTGGTGCCGATCAACCGCGGCTTCGTCATCTCGGCTCTGGTGTCGCTGGCGCTGGTCGCCGTCGTGGCGTTCACCTTCCTGCCGAGCAAGTTCAGCAAGTTCAACATTCCGGACGTCGCGGGTATCGACGGCAACCCGAAGGTCATCGCGTTCCTCGCGGTGCTGATCGGCATCGTGCTGGCCGTGCTTATCCAACAGCTCACCGGCTACTTCACCGACACGATCCGCCGCCCGGTGAAGGACGTCGCGAAGACATCGCTGACCGGTCCTGCGACCGTAATCCTGTCCGGCATCTCGCTCGGCCTCGAGTCCTCGGTGTACGCCGCGCTGCTGATCTCGGGCGCGGTGTTCCTCGCCTTCCTGCTCGGCAGCGGCAGCATCCTGGTCTCGCTGTTCGCGGTCGCGCTGGCCGGATGCGGCCTGCTCACCACCGCGGGCGTCATCGTCTCGATGGACACCTTCGGCCCCGTGAGCGACAACGCGCAGGGTGTTGCCGAGATGAGCGGCGACATCGACGAGCGTGGCGCGCGCATCCTGACGGACCTGGACGCGGTGGGCAACACCACCAAGGCGATCACCAAGGGCATCGCGATCGCGACCGCGGTGCTCGCCGCCACCGCGCTGTTCGGTTCCTTCACCCGCACCATCGGCAGCGCGCTGACGAAGTACCACGCGAAGAGCGCGCCGACCTTCGAGATCGTCGCCCCGAACATCCTGATCGGGGTGATCATCGGCGGGGCCGCGGTGTTCCTGTTCAGCGGTCTGGCGATCAGCGCGGTGGGCCGCGCCGCCGGACGAGTGGTGTTCGAGGTGCGTAACCAGTTCCGGACCAAGCCGGGGATCATGGACTTCTCCGAGCGGCCCGACTACGCACGGGTGGTCGACATCTGCACCCGTGACTCGCTGCGTGAGCTCGCCACGCCCGGTCTGCTCGCGGTCTTCGCGCCGATCGCCGTCGGATTCGCATTCGGCGCCGGCCCGCTGGCGGGTTACCTCGGCGGCGCGATCGCGACCGGCGTGCTGATGGCGGTGTTCCTCGCGAACTCCGGTGGCGCGTGGGACAACGCGAAGAAGATGGTCGAGGACGGCAACTACGGCGGCAAGGGCAGCGAGGCGCACGCCGCCACCGTCATCGGTGACAC
>DATFTS010000259.1:0-1967 GCA_035261645.1 Jatrophihabitans sp.
GCTGCCTGGCAGAAAGTGACCGCACAAAGGACCGCGAACGGGGCCAAGATTCCGCCCTCTTCCCCTCTGGTGCGGTCAGTTTTGACGTCCGATTTCAAGCCACAACGGAGGGGAAGACGGGGTGGAACGGGACGAGACGTCGCTGGAGGGAAGTGAAGTGGAGACGAGGAGACTTGAACTCCCAACCCCCGCCTTGCAAAGGCGGTGCTCTGCCAGTTGAGCTACGTCCCCGGGTTGGTCAGCGTGAGGCGTCGGACGTGGCCTCGCGCCACAGTGCCGCAGTGTCGTGCTGCGCCTGGCGGCGCTTCGCTGCGACGGCGGTGGCCACGGCGACGACGACGGCAAGCAGCAGCGGCTTCTTCACACCCACCTCCTCGACGTGCCGAAACCGACCAGCGTGGCGCGGCACGCCACAGTGGGCCTGGGAGGACTTGAACCTCCGGCCTCATCCTTATCAGGGATGCGCTCTAACCGTCTGAGCTACAGGCCCGGGATCGCACGCGAACCGGCAAGGTGAGCGCGCGACGAGTCAGCATATCCGGCGCGGAAACGCCGTCCAAAACGCGTTCGGCGATCAGCGCTCCGACAGCGTGATCTCGATGCCGCCCACGAGGTCGGCGCACAGGTTGTAGACAACCGAGCCGATCGTCGAGAGCGCGATGAACAGCACGATGTTGACGACGCCGATGATCGCTGCGCCGCCGAAGACGAGGCTCGCGGTCACCGGCGGCTTGGAGTTGGTGCCCTGGATGGTCGTGTACGCGTTGTTGATCTTGCCGATCACGCCGGCGCCGTCCAGCACGCCGAACAGCACGCCGACGACGATCAGCCACACGAAGAACAGCGCGATCGAGAGCACGCACGAGAACTTCAGGACGGTCCACGGGTTGACGTGCCGCAACTGCAGCCGCGCCCGGCGTGGCCCCCGCTGGCGCGAGGACCGGGAGTTCGACCCGTTCGACGAGCCCCGGCCGTCCGAGCCGGTGCCCTGGACGAGGGGGACGGACGCCGTCGGCGCGTCGTCGCTGATCGGCGTGGAGCTCCACGCCGGTCCGTTCGAGACGGTCGTGGCGCCCGGCGCCGTCCCCGCGGAGGTCGAAGTCGACCCCCACGGTGTCGAGTTCGTCGGGGTGGACGGAGACGGCGCGGTCGTCGGCGCGGTGTGTCCGCCTTGGGCCGATTGCGTCATCTCACAGCACTCCTATGCGCGGTCAGTCACCTGGCTCGTCCGGTTCCTCGGCGTTGCGGGCGATAGCAACGACGTTCACACCGTCCGGGAGATTCATCAACCGCACGCCCATGGTCTGACGTTGCGCCCGCCGAACCTCCGCGGCCTTCGTGCGGATCACCACGCCGTCGGAGGTGATCGCATAGATCTCATCCTCCGGCGCGACGACGACCGCCCCGACAAGGCTGCCTCGGGTTGACACGATACGCGCCGTGAGCACGCCCTTGCCGCCTCGCCCTTGAATCGGATACTCGCTGACCCGGGTTCGTTTTGCGTAGCCACCCTCAGTAGCGACCAAGATTTCGGCGCTCTCGTCCCGGACGACGGCCATTGCAAGCAGCTCGTCGCCGTTGTTGAAACGCATACCAAAGACACCAGACGTAGCTCTACCCATCGGCCGCAATGCCTCATCATCGGCTGTGAACCGGATGGACATCGCCTTACGACTCACCAAGAGCAGGTCGTCGGTCGGGGAGATCAGCGCGGCGTCTATGAGCTCGTCGTCGTTTCTCAGATTGATGGCGACGATTCCGCCCGAGCGGTTCGAGTCGAACTCGGTGAGCTTCGTCTTCTTCACCAGCCCGTGCTTGGTGGCCAGGACGAGATACGGCGCAGCCTCGTAGTTCTTGAGAGTGATGACCTCGGCGATCGCCTCATCTGGCTGGAACGCGAGCAGATTGGCCACGTGCTGGCCGCGCGCGTTGCGGTTGGCCTCCGGCAGCTCATACGCCTTGGCCCG
>DATFTS010000260.1:0-8778 GCA_035261645.1 Jatrophihabitans sp.
GTCTGCGTCCGCTTGACCAGATCCACCTGATACGCCTGGTCGTCGATCGACAGGTTGCGATGCAGCACACCGATGCCACCCTGACGCGCCATGGCGATCGCCATCCGTGCCTCGGTGACGGTGTCCATCGCCGCCGACAGCAGCGGCACGGCGATGGAGATGTCGCGGGTCAACCGCGTCCGCGTGTCGACCTCCGCGGGCACGACGTCGGTCTCGCCCGGCAGGAGCAAGACGTCGTCGAACGTGAGGCCGAGGGGGATGAACTGCGGGGCGCGCTGTTCGTCAGGGAAAGCGGAATCTGTCAACGGAACTCCTCTGGGCCGTCACCGCCCATCTTAGGGACGGCACCCGAGCCCGCCACGGCCACACCCACGCCGCGCCGGAACCACCGTGCTAACCCCACCGTTCGGCTAGGGCAAATGTCAGGGTGCATTCGGGGGCAATCCCAATGGTGACGGGCGGCCGCTACCGAGAGCCTGAACGGCATGACCCGATCCAGCACGATTCCCTCCGTCCGAACCACAGCTTCCGCCGCCCGCGCGGTCGATGTCGTCAAGAGCTTCGGCTCCGGCCACACCGCGGTCCGGGCGCTCGACCACGTCGACGTCGATCTCCGCCGCGGCGAATTCACCGCGATCATGGGGCCATCCGGCTCTGGCAAGTCGACCCTCATGCACTGCATCGCCGGTCTCGACACCGTCACCTCCGGGTCGGTGTTCATCGGCGATGTGGAACTGCGTGGCCTCTCCGACCGGAAGATGACGGCCCTGCGGCGCGACCGCATCGGCTTCGTCTTCCAGGCGTTCAACCTGGTTCCGACGCTGACGGCGCTCGAGAACATCACACTGCCCCTGGCGATCGCCGGCCGCCGTCCCGACCCGCAGTGGCTCGACACGGTCATCGACACGCTAGGGCTGCGCGACCGGCTTCGGCATCGGCCGAGCGAGCTGTCCGGCGGCCAGCAACAGCGCGTCGCGGTCGGACGCGCCCTCGCGAGCCGTCCGGAGATCGTCTTCGGCGACGAACCCACCGGCAACCTCGACTCACGTTCGAGCAGCGAAGTGCTGCGCATCCTGCGCGAGTCGGTCGACCGGCTCGGCCAAACGGTTGTCGTCGTGACGCACGACCCGCACGCCGCCGGCTACGCGGACCGCGTCCTCTTCCTGGCGGACGGGCGCATCGTCGACGAACTGCGCGCCCCCACTGCCGACTCCGTCCTGGACCGCATGAAGGGCTTGGAGAAGTGAGTGCGATGCGGACGGTTGCGATGCGCAACCTGCGCGCGCACAAGGTGCGCTTGGCGCTGACCTTGATCTCGGTCGTCCTGGGTACCGCGTTCGTGGCGGGCTCGTTCGTCTTCACCGACACGCTCAAGAGCAGCTTCGACACGATCTTCCAGACGAGCGACAAGGGCATCGACGCGCGAGTCCAGCCGACGCAAGGGTTCTCGCCCGGCGTCCCGGTCTCGATGGTCGCGACGATTGCCAGGGTGCCCGGCGTGCGTGCGGTCGAGCCGCACACCGACGCAGACATCGTGCTCGTCGACGACCACGGCAAGCGCATAGACACCGGTGGGGCCCCGAGTGTCGGCACGGCCTGGGCCGCGCACCCGGCAATCGGCGATCCGCCGCGACTCGTCTCTGGTCACGCACCCACGCACACCGGTGAGGTCGTGGTAAACGACGGTGCCGCGAGCAGGTACCACCTCGTCGCCGGCGAGCACGTGAAGGTTGTCGTCCCGGACGCCGCGGTGACGACGGTGACGGTCGTCGGCGTCTACCACGTGTCGTTCGACACCGGCGGCTATCTAGGAGCGCTGTTCAGCCGCGACCAGGCCATGTCACTGTTCACCGACGGTTCGCACTACCCCGCCGTCGACGTGGCGGCCACCGCCGGAGTCTCGGAGCAGGCGCTCGCAAGCCGCATCGCCCACGTGCTGCCCGCCGGGCTGGAGACCCGCACCGGGACCCAGGTTCGCCAGGACGACTCGCACGGCGTCGCCAGCGCGCTGTCGTTCATCACCTACATCCTGCTGGGCTTCGGCATCGTGGCGCTGCTGGTCGGCACGTTCATCATCTACAACACCTTCTCGATGCTCGTGGCGCAGCGGCAGCGTGAACTTGCACTGCTGCGCGCGATCGGTGCCGACCGTCGCCAGGTGCGCCGCTCGGTGACCGCTGAGGCGGTGGTGGTCGGGCTCGTCGGCAGCGGCCTCGGGGTCGCGGGTGGCGTCGGGCTCGCCTTCGGACTGCACGCGTTGCTCGACGCGCTGAACCTCGGCCTGCCCTCCGGCGGCCTGGTCCTATCGGCACGTACCGTCATCGTCTCGGTGCTGCTCGGCACCGCGGTCACCGCGCTGGCAGCGTCTGCTCCGGCACGGCGCGCAGGACGCATCGCTCCAGTGGCGGCGATGCGCGAGGAGTTCGCGACACCGTCGGCGGCGAGTTTGCGACGGCGGACAGCGTCCGGTGTCGTCGTTGCTGCCGCCGCGATCGCCGCGACTGTCGGCGGCATCGCTGCCAAGCAGGCGTCGAGCGCCGCGATGCTCACCGGACTTGGGCTGCTGGCCTCTTGCATTGCGGCCATGCTGCTCTCGCCGGTGCTGGCACGGTGGGTCGTCGTCCCGCTGGGCCGGGTGATCGGCCGCCCGTTCGGCGTCGTCGGCCGGCTTGCGCGGACGAACGCCGTACGCAACCCGCGCCGCACTGCCGCAACCGCGTTCGCGCTCACGCTCGGACTCGTGCTCGTCACCGGGATTGCGGTGATCGGTTCGTCGTGGAAGGCGAGCCTCAACAAGCTGTTCGAACGCAACGTCACTGCGAGCTACATCCTCACCACCAACACCCAGGTGAACGTGCCGCCCGCTGCGGCGAAGGCTGCTCGGGGCGTGCCAGGCGTCGCGTCGGTGACTGAGCTGCAGACGCTGGAGGCAAAGGTCGACGGGACGGTGCGCACCGGTTCGTCCATCGACGGCCCGCTCGCCTCGGTGATGAACATGCACATGGCTACCGGCTCGCCCGACACGTCCGGACACCGCATGATCATCTCGCGGACGACGGCCGACGACCGGCACTGGACGGTCGGCAGCCGGCACGTGCTGTCCGTCCCCGGCGTCGCGCCCGTCACCGTTACCGTGACCGGCATCTTCGCCGACGACCAGCTCATCGGCCCGTGGGCGGTCGGCGGCGACGTGTACCGCCACCTCACGCCGGCCAACCGCTGGGCGGATGACGTGGCGTTGGTGCGGACGCAGCCCGGCACCGACCTTGCCGCGGTGCGCGCCGGGCTGGAGCGGGCGACGAACGAGTTCTACATCGTCGACGTCCGCAACCGGACCGAGTTCCAAGGGATGATCGTCAGCCAGATCAACGGTCTGCTGGGGCTGCTCTACGGCCTGCTGGGGCTCGCAATCGTCATCGCGATCCTCGGCATCGTGAATACGCAGGCCCTCTCGGTGATCGAGCGACGGCGCGAGATCGGGATGCTGCGTGCCGTGGCGATGCAGCGCGGCCAGGTACGGCGCACCATCTACCTCGAGTCGCTGCTGATCGCGGTGTTCGGTGCCACGCTCGGCCTGGCATTGGGGCTGACGTTCGGGGCGCTGTTCACCCGGGCGATGCGAGGGGTCGGGTTGGACACGATCAGCGTGCCGTGGAACCAGGCGTTGCTCTTCCTTGGCCTGGCCGCGGCGGTTGGAGTGCTCGCCGCGGTCTGGCCCGGCATCCGGGCCGCACGGACACCCCCGCTGGCCGCGATTGCGGCGGCGTAATTTGACCTCCTCCCCACCTCGGTTGGCGCCGAGGTGGGGAGGGGATTTACCGTGGGGGTGTGACGCAGACCGAGCGACGGGTGCCGATGCCACTGGGAGCCTGTGCGGACATGCCTGGGATCCCTGCGAAATCGAGCGACGATTGCCCGCGCTGGATGCCCCGATGAACCTCGACGACGGCCCGGTCGACCCCTTCCTAGGGGATCCTGACGACCCGGCCTCGTTGCTCGAAGAGGCAGAGCCCGCGCAGCCGCTGAGCGACGACGAGCGGGCCGACGTGCTCGCCGATCTGGCTGAACTCGCCGAGTTCCGCACCACGCTGGGCCCGCACGGTATCGAGGGCATCACCGTCGACTGCGCCGACTGCGGCGAGCAGCACTACTTCGGCTGGGAGCTCATGGAGGCCAACCTCCGCGCTCTGCTCGGCGAGGGCCGCACGCACGTGCACGAGCCCGCGTTCGCACCCGACCAGAATTCCTACGTCAGCTGGGACTACGCCCGCGGCTACGCGGACGCGGTGCAGACGCTGAGCAAGCGCCGCTGATAGCGGCCACCCTGGGACTGCCGCCCTCGGACCGCTGCGGATAAACCGGGAGGAATCCCCGGTTTCGCGGGCTCGGCGCGCCGAGGAACCGCATTCTTCTCGCCATCCGCGTCACCTTTACCCGCCTCGATCTTTGAAGTGGACAGACGATCGCTAGACGGCGGCGGTCCAGCTCATTCGGAGATCGTGCGGATGGCCGAGATCAGGCGGCTCCCACCGTTGCGGCAGGGCGACTGGGACTGGCAGATGAACGCTGCCTGCCGAGGTGTCGACACCTCCAACTTCTATCACCCGGAGAACGAGCGCGGCCCGTCCCGGGTCCGACGCGAAATGCGCGCCAAGGCCGTGTGCGCGAGCTGCCCGGTGATCGAGAGCTGCCTGCGGTGGGCGCTCGACGCCCGCGAACCGTACGGCGTGTGGGGTGGCCTCTCGGTCGAGGAGCGCGAGGCGCTGCTCGCGAAGCAAACCGCCTAACGCCAGCCCAACAGGCTCCAACCGCGAAAGGCTCCAACCGCGAAAGTTGTCCGCGCCTCCAGCCGCTACAGCGGCCGGAAGGGCGGACAACTTTGGGCAGCTGAAGAGTTGTCCGCGCTCCCGGGCCCAAAACAGCTTCAGCCTAAGAAGTTGTCCGCGCCTCCAGCCGCTACAGCGGCCAGAAGGGCGGACAACTTTGGGCAGCTGAAGAGTTGTCCGCGCCTCCAGCCGCTATCGCGGCTGGAAGGGCGGACAACTTGCGAGAACTGGAGGGAAGCGCGGACAACTTCGGAAAGCTGGGGTGACGCCGGACGGAACCCCGGCTCAGAAGCCCGGACCGTGCGAGTGACCGTGCCCGTGGCCGTGCCCGTGACCGTTGTGGGTGTGCTCCTCGGGCTCGGGCTTCTCGACGATCGCACTCTGCGTCGTCAGCACGAGCGAGGCCACTGACGCGGCGTTGGACAGCGCCGCCTTGGTGACCTTCACCGGGTCGACGACACCCGCGGCGAGCAGGTCGCCATACTCGTCGGACTCGGCGTTGTAGCCGTGGTTCTCCGGCAGTTCGCGCACCCGCGACACGACGACGGAGCCTTGCTCGCCGGCGTTGTTCGCGATCCAGCGCAGCGGCTCGGACAGTCCCGTGCGCACAACGGCGACGCCGGTCGCCTCGTCACCTGTAAGCCCGAGGTTGCCGTCAAGCGCCGACTCGGCGTGCACGAGAGCCGCGCCACCGCCGGCGATGATGCCCTCTTCGACCGCCGCCCGGGTGGCCGAGATGGCGTCCTCGATGCGGTGCTTGCGCTCCTTGAGCTCGACCTCCGTCGCAGCGCCGACCTTGATGACACCGACGCCGCCGGCGAGCTTCGCGAGCCGCTCCTGCAGCTTCTCGCGATCCCAGTCGGAGTCGGTCTCGTCGATCTCGCGACGGATCTGCGCGATCCGCGCCTCGATCTCGCTCTGCGGGCCCGCTCCGTGGGTGATGGTGGTCGTGTCCTTGGTGACGACGACGCGTCCGGCACGGCCCAACACGTCCAGCCCTGCCTGGTCGAGCTTGAGGCCGACCTCCGGGGCGATGACCTGTGCGCCGGTGACGATCGCGAGGTCCTGAAGGAACGCCTTCCGGCGATCGCCGAAGTACGGCGCCTTCACCGCGACCGCGGGGAACGTCTTGCGGATGGCGTTCACCACCAGCGTCGACAGCGCCTCGCCGTCGACGTCCTCGGCGATGACCACCAGCGGCCGGCTGGTCTCGGCTACCTTCTCGAGGACCGGCAGCAGATCGGCGATCGACGAGATCTTCTGCGTGGTCAGCAGCAGGTACGCGTCGTCGAAGACGGCCTCGGCCGCGTCCAGGTCCGTCACGAAGTAGGGGCTGATGTAGCCCTTGTCGAACTGCATGCCCTCGGTGAACTCGAGCTCGGTCGTCATCGTCTGGGCTTCCTCGACGGTGATGACGCCGTCCTTGCCCACCTTCGTGAACGCTTCGCCGATCAGCCCGCCGATAGTGGCGTCCTGCGCGGAGATCGTCGCGATCTGGGCGACCTCCTGCTCGCCCTGAACCGGCTTCGCGGCCTTGTCCAGGGCCTCATTAATGGCCGTGACGGCCGCGTCGATGCCACGCTTGAGGTCGAGCGGGTTCGCGCCCGCGGCGACGTTGCGCAGGCCTGTTGTGACGAGCACCTGGGCAAGCACGGTGGCTGTGGTCGTGCCGTCACCCGCGACATCGTTGGTCTTCGTGGCAACTGACTTGACGAGCTGCGCACCGAGGTTCTCGTAGGGATCGTCGAGTTCCACCTCGCGGGCGATCGTCACGCCGTCGTTCGTAATCGTTGGGGCACCGAACTTCTTGTCGAGGACGACGTTGCGGCCTCGAGGACCGAGCGTCACCTTGACCGTGTCGGCAAGCTTGTCGACGCCGCGCTCGAGCGCGCGGCGGGCGTCCTCATCGAAGCTGAGGCTCTTCGCCATGGGATTCCCTTCGCTGTGCGGGACGCACAGCCGAAACGCCCCGGCCGCGCACTCGGCGCGCCGGGGCGGGTCGGCTGCGGTTACTTCTCGATGATTGCGAGGACGTCGCGCGCGGAGAGAACGAGGTACTCCTCGCCCGCGTACTTCACCTCAGTGCCGCCGTACTTGCTGTACAGGACGACGTCGCCGACCTGCACATCGATCGGCACGCGGTTGCCGTGCTCGTCGAAGCGGCCCGGGCCGACTGCGACAACGGTGCCCTCCTGGGGCTTCTCCTTGGCGGTGTCCGGGATGACGATCCCCGAGGCGGTCGTCGTCTCGGCCTCGTTCGCCTGCACGACGATGCGATCCTCGAGCGGCTTGATTCTGACCTTGGTCGCGGTCACGATGTAGCTCCACTTCTCGGGTATGAAGTTCGTCTGTCAGGGAACCTCGGCTGTCGTCGCGGGTGCCAGCCTGCTCCCGCTAGCACTCTAACTCCCCGAGTGCCAACGATTCAATCGGGGTGCGCATCGCTGTAGATATGAGAGGCTGCCGCCGTGACCGACGCCCGCCGGGACGCCGACACCGCCCGCCTCGAGGCCTTCAGCGACGGGGTCTTCGCCATCGCGATCACGTTGCTCGTCCTCGAACTGCGCGAGCCCGCCACTGACCACGGCCTCTGGCACGGACTCGTGCACGAGTGGCCGCAGTTCGCCGCTTACCTGACCAGCTTCTTCATCATCGGGATCATGTGGGTGAACCATCACTCCATGTTCCGCGCCATCGTGCGGATCGATCGGGTGCTGCTGTTCCTCAACCTGTTCTTGCTGCTGTGGATGTCGTTACTGCCGTTCCCGACCTCACTGGTGGCGAGTCACCTGCGCGACGGCGGCAACAACGCGGCGGTGGCCGAGGCGGTGTACAGCGCCACTCTCACCATGGCGGCGATCGCCTTCAGCTTGATCTGGATGCACGCCGTGCGAGGTGGACGGCTGCTCGCTGCGCCACTGGGCTCCTCACGCGACGAGTGGCGCTCGATCATGCGTTTTTCGATCGGGACGTTGCTCTACGCGACGACGATCGGCATCTCGTTCGTGTCGGCCGGCGCCGCCCTGGCCGTCCAGTTCGGCCTGGCCTTGTACTACCTCTTCGAGCAGGTGCGACCCGATCGCAGCGCGTGATCGAGCGCCCCGATCAGCCGTTGCCGGACTTGCCGGCCACGGTCGGGTGCACCTGCAGGCGGCAGACGCTGACCGAGCGGGCGAGCCGCACGGTGTGCGACGTGTTCGCCGGTGTCGTCGCCACTGAGTGCGAGAACGCGCACGAGTGGGCGTTCGTCGGGTTGAAGTTCATCCACTCGACGTCGGCAGACGCGAAGTGGCCCGGCCGGACGAGGACGGTCGGCACGCCATGCCGGCTGCCCCCGGTGAACCCGTTCAGGGTCCGCGTCGCGTGGGCCATCACGCCGCCGTGCGCGTTGAGGGCGTCCAGGCCCGGGTAGCCGTGGATGGTGCAGCTCTGCTGCGTCCTGTTCTTGAACAGCACGATGAAGTTGCCGTGCCCGGTGGCACCCTGCGTTCCGGTGGCCGAGACGGCGAGTGAGTTGTTGCCGCAGGCCGGAATCGGGGCCGCTGCGGCCGGCACCGCGACGAAACAGCCGGCTGCGCCGAGAGCAGTCGCGGCTGCCAGGATCAAGCTCTTCATCGTTGTCTCCCTTTTACGGTCTTGTTCCGAGGAGCCCGTCCGGACGGTGGTGATACCTGGCTCAGCCGAGGGCCGTCGCGGTCCAGTCGGCCCCGCCGTCGCGCGTCGTCCAGATGGTGTTGCCGGTGGCCGACACTGCGCGTCCCACACTCGACGACTCGAAACCGACGAAGCCGACGTCGCCGGAAACCCCAGGCACCTGCTGCCACGTGCGCCCGCCGTTCGTGCTGCGCGACAGCCCGTTGCCGGCGGCGACCAGCACAGTGGTCGGGTCGCCGGCGAGCAGGTTGGCGGTGGCCGCGGGGACGGTTCCCGGTTGAGCGGAGAAGTGCGCGCC
>DATFTS010000261.1:0-4229 GCA_035261645.1 Jatrophihabitans sp.
GGCTCGACACGCCGTATCAGCAGCTGGCCGGGTACGCGAAGACAGACAGCCTCGCGCCGGGTGCCGCACAAGTCGTCGCGATCCGCTTCATCACTAGCGAGCTGGCCTCGTTCAGCCCGGAAACGGCCTCCTGGGTGATGAACGCCGGCGACTACTTGATCCGGGTAGGCGACTCCTCACGCAACACGCATGTCGCGGCGAAGATCCATCTTGCTCAAGACCTCACCACCGAGCGGGTGGCGCACGAACTCACCGACGAGCATCCGCGCAGCGAGCTGACCAGCGACCCGAAGAACTTCTACACCTACGCAACGGAGCAGGACGAGATCGCGCAAGCGCCGACGACGACGCTCGACGTGGCGGGGTTCGTCGCGCCCAGACGGGCCTCCCCGTACCAACAGAACGTCGGCGTCAACAGCAGCTCGCCCTACTACGCGGTCGACGGGAACGAGATCTCGCGGGTAACGGCCTACGTCGACCCGGCGCGAACCAACTGGGAGGGCACCGGCGCACCGTACCGTCCGAAGACCGGCGAGACGCTGGCGAAGGTACCCACCAGCCGCACCACGAAGCTGTACGACGTCTACCGCGGCACCGCCACCATGCCGCAGTTCGTGGCCGGCCTGAGCGTCAGCCAGCTGTCGAACATCGTCGAAGGCGGCAGCGGGGTGAGCTCCACTCCGGTGCCCATCGGCGCGGGAGGGTTCACGACGGGCAACTACGAGAGTCTCGGCATCCCGGCGATGAGCCTGTCGGACGGGCCCGCGGGGCTGCGGCTCGTTCAGCAGATCAAGTCGACACCGGTGCAGTACCAGTGGGCTACCGCCTGGCCGATCGGCACCCTGCTGGCACAGACGTGGGACCGGGAGCTCATCACCGAGGTGGGCGCGGCCATCGGTGCAGAGATGCATGAATACAACGTCACCATCTGGCTCGCGCCCGGCATGAACATCCACCGCGACCCGCTCAACGGACGCAACTTCGAGTACTACTCCGAAGATCCGCTGGTGGCCGGGTTGTGCGCGGCAGCCACAACGGACGGCGTTCAGTCGGTTCCCGGTGTGGGCGTGACGATCAAGCATTTCGCGGCGAACGAGCAAGAGGCCGGGCGCATCGCGAGCGATTCCGTCGTCGGCGAGCGGGCACTGCGCGAGATCTATCTGCGCGGTTTCGAAATCGCGATCGAGACGGCCCCGCCGATGGCCGTGATGAGCTCGTACAACAAGCTCAACGGCCACCACACCTCCGCGCAGTACGACCTACTCGTCAACGTGCTGCGCGGTGAATGGGGTTTCAAGGGGCTCGTCATGTCGGACTGGCGTGGCGTGCGCACCGGAGCCATGTCTGCGATGTACAGCGGGAACGACATCATCATGGCGGGCAACCGGGCGTGGGAGGTGATGAACCAGACCGTCAAGACCACACCGACGATCGATGTGACAGGCCTGCCGGTGTACGACAAGCTCGTCACGGCAAAGGGCATCTCGTACAGCTGGAAGCTCGGCGCGCTCACGCTGTCCTCGGCAGGGCCGCAGACGATCACCACCACGGTCAGCTCGAGCAGCGACCTGACGCGCAAGCCGCTGTCGGGTACGACAACGCGCGACGCCCTCTACCACG
Organism: Jatrophihabitans sp.; assembly: GCA_035261645.1. GTDB lineage: Bacteria > Actinomycetota > Actinomycetes > Mycobacteriales > Jatrophihabitantaceae > Jatrophihabitans. The sequence goes on from DATFTS010000261.1 coordinate 1,621, forward strand.
AGACGTCCACCGCCCACGCGCCGTATCGCACAGTGGCCAACGCGTATGCGTCAGTCACGTCGATGCTCAGGAACAGCTCCGCTCTGAGCAGCAGCCAGCGAGCGGCGATCACCGTCGTCAACGTGCGCCGGCAACGTCCCGGTTCGCCGGTGGTGGCGTTCACCGTCAAGGTGCGGGGCCACTACCAGCCCAGCTACCCGATGCGGCTCGGCGATCTGCAGCGCAGCGCGATGCACATCCTCTCCATCGCGATGCAGACGACGCAGTTCGGGCAACTGGCCGCGATGCACCACGTCTCGGGCATCACGATCCATCCCTACTCGAGACAGTTCACCAACCTGCCGGTCTGGCTGAGCACGTCGAGGACAGCCATCCAACCGCCATCGGCAGCGCCGCCCGCAACGGTCAAGATTGACCGCTCCGCGCCGTAGGTGAGCCGGTAGGCTCGGCTGCACTGAACGTTCGAACGGTTGGGCCGGGGGGCCTGTCAGTGCCGTGACCGGCGGGGAGTGGGGATTCATGTGAAAGCGGCGGCTGCACCGAGTCGGGCGCGCCAACCTTATGACCTGGAGTCACTGCTCGCGGTCGTGGTCGACGTGTTCAACGAGCGCGGCTACGACGGCACCTCGATGGAGGATCTGTCACGGCGACTCGGCATCTCGAAGTCGGCGATCTACCACCACGTCCAAGGCAAGGAGGAGCTGCTGCGCATCGCGCTCGACCGGGCGCTGAACGGACTGGACGAGATCGTCAGCGAAGCGCGCGCGCTCGACAAGCCGGCGATCGACAAGCTCGAGTACCTCATCCGCGGCAGTGTCCGCGTGCTGCAGCAGGAGCACTCGTATGTTGCACTGCTGCTCCGCGTGCGCGGCAGCACGCAGACCGGCCGGGCGGCCCTCGACCGCCGGCGCGGCGTCGACAACTTCGTCGCCGAACTCGTGCGGCAGGCACAGCAGGACGGCGACTTCCGCACAGACATCGACGCGGCGATCACCGCGCGGCTGCTGTTCGGGATGGTCAACTCGCTCGCGGAGTGGTACCGACCCACCGCCGGCAGCAAAGGTGACGGTGTTGCTGACGCGATCGCCCAGATCGCCTTCGACGGGCTTCGTCCACGGCGCTGATCGGGCGGTTGTTCACCTACTGAACGTTCAGTACCATTCCTGGCATGCCGGGCCTGCTCACCTCCGCATCCGATCGCGAACTGCACGAAGTGCAGATCGCCGAGGAGGCGGGCCGCCCGGTCGTGGTGTTCCTGCATGGGCTGTGGCTGCTGCCCGATTGCTGGGACGGCTGGCGGCACCGGTTCGAGGCGCGCGGCTACAGCACGGTCGTTGCGGACTGGCCGCAGCAGCCGACGGCTGTCGCCGAGGCCCGCGGTGCGCCAGAACTCATCGCCGGCCTGTCACTGAAGCGGATCGCCGACCATGCCGCGTCGGTGATCTCGATGTTGAGTGCGCGCCCTGTCCTGATCGGCCATTGCCTCGGCGGGCTCGTCGCCCAGGAGTTGGCCGCCCGCGGTCTCGCCGCCGCCACTGTCGCGGTGGCTCCGTTGCCGCCTCGCGGCGGTTTCGCGTTGAGCCCCACCTCGCTGCGCGCCGCGTGGCCTGAGTTGCGCCGCCGCAACGCGCACCTGCCCTCCCGAACCTGGTTCCGCGCCAGCTTCGCCAATACGGTGCACGAGGACGAGGCGCGCCACCTGTACGAGCGGTATGCGGTGCCGGCGTCCGGCCGGTTGCTCGCAGACTCGTTGTTCGCAGAGTCGTTTCTCACGAATCCGCGGCGGGACACCACGGCACGCCTGCATGTCGATCACCCGGGCCGCGGACCGATGAAGATCATCTCCGGCGAGCGGGACCGGCTGGTGCCGTGGCCCCTTGCCCGCGCAACGTTCCTCAGGCAGTTGCGCAGCCCGGCCCACACCGAGTTCTTCGAGTTCGACGGCCGCGGGCACTCGATGCCCATCGACAGCGGGTGGCGTCACATCGCCGACACAGCATTCCGCTTCGTTCACCGCATGGCGGCACGGGCGGTGAAATGAACGCGCGCTAGATCACAGTCTTCATTCCACTGCGAGCGGGGTTCGCAGCCGGGGTGAGGCCCATCGGGTGTACTCCCCCCCACACCCGTTTGGGGAAGCGCCCCCTCAGCCGGCGGCTGGTCAGCTGAGGGGGCGTTTCGATGCCTGCGCGCTGTGCGCGCGGGACCCAATACCCTGACGACCATGAATCGACGCGCACGGCAACGGCTGATCATCGCCGCCGCCGTCGCGGCTGCGGTACTCGCCGCGGTGCTGGTGGTCGTCCTCAACCGGTCGCAGAACACTCCCCAGCCAACGGGCAACCCGATCGCCTCCGACGTCGGCGCAAAGATCCGCACGCAGGGCGCCACGCTGTCCGCCGAGGTGATCACGCCGAAGGGCCACGGGCCGTTCCCGCTGATCGTCATGCCCGCAGCATGGGGACCGCCGGCGACTGTCTACCATGCCATCGGGACGCAGTTCGCGCGCGTCGGGTACCAGATCGTCGCCTACGCGCAGCGCGGTTTCGGGGGCTCCACCGGCAAGGTCGACTTCGCCGGCGGGGGCAGCCAGCACGACGCAAGCGACG
>DATFTS010000262.1:0-6039 GCA_035261645.1 Jatrophihabitans sp.
CTTCTCGGCGGCCTGCGCTTCGGTGTAGCCGACGGACGCGACCTCAGGCTGGCTGTAGGTGATGCGCGGGACGCCGACGTAGTCGATCGGCACCACGGGCAGCCCGGCGATGTGCTCGGCGACGAGGATGCCCTCGGCAAATCCCACGTGCGCCAGTTGCAGATGCGGCGCCCCGCCAATGCTGATCAGGTCACCGACGGCATAGACGCCGTCGACCGAGGTTCGGCAGAACTCATCAGTGACGACGAAGCCGCGCTCGATCCGTACACCTTGCTCCTCATAACCGAGGTCGGCCGAGGCGGGGCCGCGGCCCACCGCGACCAGGAGCAGCTCGGCCTCCAGCGTCTCGCCGCCCTCCAGGGTCACCCGAACGCCGGCGTCGGTGGTCTCGACCGCTTGGAACCGTGCATTGACCTTGAAGCCGATACCCCGGCGGCGGAACGCCCGCTCGAGCAGCTTTGAGTTGGCGTCATCCTCGGTGGGGACGAGATGGGGCAGCGCCTCGACGATGGTGACCTTCGCGCCGAAGGACGTCCACGCCGACGCGAACTCGACGCCGATCACGCCGCCGCCGAGGACGATTGCGGTCTCCGGAACGCGGTCCAGTTGCAGCGCGTGCTCGCTCGTGATGACCCGGCGCCCGTCGACGTCGAGCCCGGGCAGTGTCCGGGAGTAGGAACCGGTGGACAGGATGACGTTCGTGCCGGTGTAGGTGTCGCCGTTCACGGCGACCGTGCGCGGCCCGACGAGGCGGCCTTCGCCCTCGATCGTCTCGATGCCGCGGCTCTTGATCAGCCCTTGCAGGCCCTTCCAGTTCTTGCCGACGACGCCGTCCTTGTACTTGTGTACGCCGGCCATGTCGATGCCCTCGAAGGTGGCGTTGACGCCGAACGTCGCGCTCTCGCGCGCCTGGTCGGCGATCTCGCCGGCGTGCAGCAGTGCCTTGGTGGGGATGCACCCGCGGTGCAGGCAGGTGCCACCCACCTTGTCCTTCTCGATCAGCACGACCGACTTGCCGAGTTCGGCGGCGCGCAGGGCCGCGGCGTAGCCGCCACTGCCACCGCCGAGGATGACGAGGTCGGTCTGGGTGTCTGCCACTGGTGCTCCTTCTCTGCACGGCTTCGTCCCGAGCGAGGCCGGTTCCCATCTTGGCACTGCACAGAATTCGCGCGCACGCGGCTGCGGGCACGGCGAGCTCTATGCAGTTTCTGAGCCAGCAATGCGAAGATCTCCCGCATGAATCTGCTGCGCCGACGGAGGGGGCGTCCCGGGACGCTGCGCTCCGCGACGTCCGCCGACCTCGAGCATCTCGCCGAGTTCATCCGCACCAGGTCCGGGGTGGAGGCCTATCTCGAGCCGCGGACGGCGGTCACCGACACCACGATCGTCCTCGTCGCCGGCTCCGGCGAGTGGACGGCGCGACGCAAGGCCGGCGAGGCCGGCGAACCGGGGCTGGCCGGCTCCACTCCCTGAGCCGCCGTCGCGGTCGGTTCAGCCCGCAGCGCCGACGAGCCGTTCGACCGCGGCGATGATCGTGCGCACCCCTGCGCCGGTGCCGCCCTTCGGCGTGTAGCCGTGCGGCCGGCCGTTGTTGAACGCCGGCCCGGCGATGTCGAGGTGCACCCACGGCAGGCCTTCCGGCACGAACTCGGCCAGAAACCTTCCGCCGACGAGCATGCCGCCGAAGCGATCCTGCCCAACGTTGGCGAGGTCTGCCACAGGCGAGTCCAGGCCGGCGCGGATGTCGTCGGGCAGCGGCATGGCCCACGCCGCCTCGCCCGCCGCCGTCGCGGCCGCCACGACCTCGTCGCGCCAGGCCGGCTCGCCCATCGCGCCGATGACGCGTGGCCCGAGCGCGATCAGCTGCGCGCCGGTGAGCGTGGACGCCTCGATGAGCCGATCGGGGTCGTCCTCTGCCGCCCGGCTGATGGCGTCGGCCAGCACGAGCCGTCCCTCGGCGTCGGTGTCGGCCACCTCCACAGTGCGGCCCGATCGCATCGTCAGGATGTCCGAGGGCCGGTAGGACGTCCCGGACGGCATGTTCTCGGCCATCGGCACTGTCGCCGTCACGGCGACGGGGACCTTCAGCGCGGCCAGCGCCAGTGTGCTGGCGATCGCCGCGGCTGCACCGCCCATGTCCGACTTCATCCACGTGAGGTTTGCGGTCTTGAGGTTCAGCCCGCCCGAGTCGTACGTGATGCCCTTGCCGACGAGCGCCACCCGTGCGTTTGCCCGCCTCGGCAGGTAGCTGATGCGCACCAGCCGAGGCGGGCGCGCGCTGCCCTTTCCGACGCCGAGGATGCCGCCGTAGCCGCCCCGACGCAGCGCCCGCTCGTCGAGCACCTCAACGGTGAGGCCCTGCTCGCCGGCGAGGATCGCGGCACGCTCGGCGAAGGTCTCCGGATAGAGGTCGTTCGGTGGCGTGTTCACCAGATCGCGGGTGAGTGTCACCGCTTCGGCGATGGTCATGGCGCGGCGGAGGTCGGCGCGGGCAGTGGCGGGCGCGCCGACCGTGACCGTCCGCAGCGCCGGCTTGTTCGCCTTCGACTTGTACGCGGTGAACGAGTACGCGCCGAGTAGCGCGCCCTCGGCCAGCGCACCGGCCGGCCCGTCCATCGCGATGTGGACGCGGCGCTGACCGGTCAGCTCACGCAGTGCCGCGCCGACCGCCCGCCGCTGCGCTTCGGGGTCACGCCAGTCGTCGCCCAGGCCGGTCGCGACGACGAGGGGGACCTCAGCCAGGCCCAGAGTCGGGATTTTGGTGACCTCATCCGGCTTGCCCTTGGCGCCTACCGCGCGCAGCGCTGCGACCAGCCGTCCGCCGAGCGCCTCGTCCACCCACTCGGCGCCGGGCAGCAGGCTCGGACCGTCCTTGCCGGCGTGCACTCCGACGACGACTGCGTCGGTTCGCACGGAGGTTTTCGGGGCAGCGAGGGAGACGGACGGCACGCCGCTGATCGTAGGCACGTGCTCGCCGACCGTCGTCGGTAGGTTGTGGCGCATGGCCGACCTGCTGCGCTCGCCGCTCTACGAACGCCACGCCGCGCTGGGCGCCAAGCTCGCCGACTTCGGCGGTTGGGAGATGCCCATCGAATACACCGCGAGCGGTGGTGGGGTGTTGAAGGAGCACACCGCGGTACGCGAGGCCGTCGGCGTCTTCGACGTCTCGCACCTCGGCAAGGTGACGGTGCGCGGGTCGGGCGCGCGCGACTTCGTGAACCGGTCTCTGACGAACGACCTCGGCCGGATCAGCCCTGGGCAGGCGCAGTACACGCTGTGCTGCGACGAGTCCGGCGGCGTGGTGGACGACATCATCGCCTACCTGGTGGGCGACGACGAACTGTTCCTCGTGCCCAACGCCGCCAACACCGCCGAGGTGGTCAAACGTCTGACCGCCGCCGCGCCCGACGGGGTCGAGGTGATCAACCAGCACCGCGAATTCGGCGTGCTCGCGGTGCAGGGCCCGCGCTCGGCCGACGTGCTCGAACGGCTCGGGCTGCCCTCGTCGCAGGATTACATGGCTTACGCCGACGCGTCCTGGGAGGGCCGGCCGGTTCGCGTCTGCCGCACCGGTTACACCGGCGAGCACGGGTACGAGCTGATTCCGCGGTGGGACGATGCGTCGGCTCTGTGGGACGCACTGACCGCCCACATCGCCGACCTGGGCGGGCTGCCGGCCGGCCTCGGCGCGCGCGACACCTTGCGAACCGAGATGGGCTACCCGCTGCACGGCCAGGACCTCTCTCTCGACATCTCGCCGGTACAAGCGCGTGCCGGGTGGGCGGTGGGTTGGAAGAAGGACTCGTTCTGGGGACGCGACGCACTGCTCGCCGAGCGCGAAGCCGGTCCGGCGCGCCTGTTGCGCGGACTGCAGTCGCTCGATCGCGGCATCCCGCGCGCGCACATGCAGGTGCTCAGCCCGGCGGGAGAGGTGGTGGGCGAGGTGACCAGTGGCACGTTCTCGCCGACGCGGCGCGTCGGCATCGGCCTCGCCCTGATCTCCTCGGACGCCGGAATCGAGGACGGCGACGAGGTGCAGATCGACGTCCGAGGCCGGCCTAGCCGCGCGCGGGTGATGCGCCCGCCGTTCGTGGAGTCACACGTCCGCTGAGCGCTCGACGTCCCCTTCGCCGGTCGCTTCAGTGTCTTTCGCGTCCCCGGCGTCTTCGTGCGTCTCGGCGTCTTTCTGCTTCTCGCCGTCCTCTAGTTCCTGGGCGGCCGCATCGGCCTCACCAGGTTCATCAGTGCCGCTGTCGCGCAAGGCGCGGATCGTCGTGTTCAGGAACGCGACGAGCGGTACGGCGAGCAGCGCGCCGACGATGCCGAGCAGCAGCGTGCCGGTCAACACCGCTAGAGCGATGGCCAGCGGGTGCACCTCGACGCTGCGGCTCATGATCACCGGCTGCAAGAGGTGCGCTTCCAGTTGCACCAGAACGATGATCGCGATCGCGACGACGATCGCCGCCGGCACGCCGTGTTCGAGCAGAGCAACCGCGACTGCGAGTGCGCCAGTGACAGTGAGGCCGATCAGCGGGACGAACGAGCCCAGGAAGATCAACACGCCGAGGGCAGCCGCCAGCGGGATCCGCAGGATGAACAGCACGACCATCACGGACACACCGTGGATCAGCGCGATGATGACCTGGCCACGCATGTAGCCGCCGAAGGTGCGCCACCCGGCCCGGCCGGCGACGTCGAGGCGGGGCTGTGCAGCCTTCGGGAACAGCCGTAGCGTCCAGTTCCAGATCTGGTCGCCGTCGCGCAGCAGGAAGAACGTCGAGAGCAGCACGAGCAGGATGGCGCCCAATCCCTCGACGACCGTCCGCACGGTCTGGATCGCACCGCTGATGATCTGGCTCTGGTTTTTCTTGATCGCGTTGGTGATGTTGCTGGCGATCTTGTCCAGGTCGGACGACTTGACGTGGAACGGTCCGTTGCGCAGCCAATTGCGGGTGCGATCGACGAAGGTGGAGATCTGGTCGGCGATCTGCGACGCGTGCGTGGCGATCTGCCACGTGACGAACCACCCGATGCCGACCACCACCGCTAGCCCGATCAGCAGGGCGAGTGCGGCAGAGATCGAGCGCGGCCCCGGTATGCGCCGAAGCCGCACCTCGAGCGGGTGCAGCACGGCGGTCAGGAACAGGGCGACGATGAACGAGAACGCGACGAGTTCGACCCGGATGAAGATCCGCGCGAGCACGTAGAGCCCGAGCCCGACGATCAGCAGCCGCCACGTCCAGGCCGCCGCCACGCGCACCGGCCAGGTGACGGCCTCGACCGCGTTGTCCCGCCGCGAGCTTAGGTGTGGGCCGAGCCGCGGGGCCGGACGTGGGCGGTCGCCGTCGTCAGTCATCGTCGCGCTCCACGGCGGCCGCGGCGCGTAGTACCGCGAGGGCGAGGATGCCGGCCGTGCCGTTTCCGAGCCCAGTCTCCAGATCGAGGATCGGCTTCATCTGCAGTTGCTCCACGGCGCGCCGGTGCGCACGCTCGGAGGAGGTGTCGGCGACCTGCCACCACTGCCGAGCGCGGTACTGGATGTCGTCGCAGAGCAGCGCGCCCGCCACGATGGGCAACCCGTCCAGCACAACGGCGGTGCGGCGTGCGGCGGCTCGCAGCGCGCAGCCAGCCGCGGCGGCGACGACCGGGCTGCCGAGCTGCGCCAGCAGCTCATCCGGACTGTTGCGCAGCGGCGCGGCCCGCCGGCGGCCGTCGCGTAGGGCCTCGGCACGCCTGATCCACTGCGGCGTATCAACCGCGTCCCCACCGCGCGGCAGCAGGGCGACCGGCTCCACGCCGGTGAGCAAGCTGACGAGGACATCCGGCGCGGCGCTCTCGTCGGCGCCGGCGAGCACGAGGATGTCCGCGCCCGCTTCGATCTCGGCATCTGCGGCATTCGTCCCTAGAGCAAACGCGTCGTCGGGGCTGGACGGCACCTGTTCGCCGCGCACCCCGATCTCCAGCATGCTCGCAAGCTCGGTCGTTCTCACCGAAAGCTCGATCGAAAGGTCGCCCAGCACGATGCAGCGGGCGCGGCGC
>DATFTS010000263.1:0-6617 GCA_035261645.1 Jatrophihabitans sp.
GGCCGACGAGGTCCTGGCGGCGTACTAGCTTGCGCGGCATCTCGTTGATCAAGAGACGCGTTGCGTTGGGTCTCGTTGATCAAGAGACGCGTGGGTTGAGTTTCGTTGATCAAGAGACGCGTTGCGTTGATATACGACCGAGGTGGTCTGTTGATCACACGCGGTAATCCACATGCGCGGATCTGATCCAGTCTCGTCGTTTCGGCCTCATTGGATCCGACTTCGTTGATCAACTGCGGATCTTGGTCGAATTTCGACCGAGATCCGCAGTTGATCTGCGGCAGGTAATCGATATGCGCGGCGGACGTCACATGGCGCGGATGTCGGGGTAGGCGAAGCGCGGACCGAACCGCGGTGCCCCGATTCCGGTCAACTCGACGAGCCGCATGACGCGCTGCCGCTGCCCCGTCCACGGCGCGAGCAACTCGAGCATCTGCTCGTCCGTCCCGCGGGCCTGGCCGGTGAACAGATGCACCACGACGTTGGGCAGGTGGTAGTCGCCGACGCTGACCTCGTCCGGGTGGCCGAAGGCGCGCTGGACGGTCTCCGCCGCCGTCCAAACGCCGATGCCCGGCACCACGCGGAGGCGGCGCACCGCGTCGTCCAGTGGCAAGGAGGCGCACTCCTCCAGGCGTCGGGCGACGGATGCGGCCGCCCGGATGGTCCGCTGCCGGCGCAGGTCGACGCCGAGCCGGTGCCACTCCCAGGTCGGGATCTCGAGCAGCGCGGCGGCGCCCGGGGGCACGTACATGCCAGGCGTCGGGCCCGGCGCCGGCGTGCCGAACCGGCGCACCAGTTGCCGCCACGACCGCCGCGCCTCCTGCCCGGTCACCTTTTGCTCGAGGATGGCCGGCACGAGCGCGTCGAGCACGAGCCCGGTCGCCGGCAACCGGAGCCCCGGATGGGCGCGCAGCGTCCGATGCAGGATGGGATGCACCGACACGTCCAGGCCGGACCAGTCATCGCCCTCACCGAGCAGGGCCGGCACGCGATCGAGCAGCCACGCCGCTCCGGGCCCCCAGGCCGACGCGAATACGCGGGCCTCGGAAGCATGCAGCGCCAGGGTGCCGTCGCCGGCGGGCGTTGCGCAGGCCCACCAGAAGCGGCCGTCCGCGCCGACGCGATGCGCAGGATCGCCGGTCCCGCGCCGCAGGGGCGCCAGCGTGCCGGCCACGTCAACCGGTCGGCCGGCGTCCCAGATCCGTTCCATCACACCTCTCGCCGCGGCCCGGCGCCCGCGGCAGGCGAGCACCGGGGCCTGGTCGTGTGAGACGCTAGCGCGTCACGGCGGGGTCAACCGTGACAGGGCGCGCCGTAAAGGACGGGAGCCGGTGACCCGGCACGGAAATGGGGTATCGAGTGGCTGAGCGTGACATGCCGGCGCAGGCCTCCATTGTCAGCGGCTACTTCAGCCCGCTGCACCACGGCCACCTTGATCTGTTCGAGGCCGCCCGTGCGCGCACGGGCTACCTGGTCGTCATCGTCAACAACGACCAGCAGCAGATCCTGAAGAAGGGCAAGATCATCCAGCCGGCGGCGGCCCGGCTGCGCATCGTCCAGGCGCTGCGCGTCGTCGACGCCGCCTACCTTGCGGTCGAGGACGGCCCAGGGATCGACGGCACGTTCGACGTGATCCGCGCCGACTACCCAACCACCGAGCTTGAGTTCTGCAACGGTGGCGACCGGCGCGACATCGACTCGCTGCCCGCCGAGGAGGTCGCGGCCGCCGATCGCAACCGCATCACGCTGTTCTACGGCGTGGGCGGCACCGACAAGGCGGACGCGAGCTCGCGCATCATCGCGGCGATGGAGAGCAGTTAGGACGCGAGCAGGCGCAGCCAGCTGGTGCCGAGCCCGATCGCGCCGGCGAAGCTGTTGCCCGACGTCGTGACCGTGGTCGCCTTGTTGCTGGTGTCGGTGCCGGTGAGCGTCACGTTGAGCACCCGGCCGCCCCAAGCGCCGTGACCGTCGCGCTTCGTGATCGAGATCTTGGTGAGCGTCTTCAGCCCGAACGCGCTGGCCACTGACGCCACCGTCACCGTGCGCTTGTAGTCGAGGTACGGATCGCCGGACGCCGCGTTGTCGTACGGATCGGCCTGCGCAATCAGGTAGGGCTGGCCGCCGGAAACCGTCCAGCCGCCGTTGGAAGCGGAGAACTGCGCGAAGATCGGCTGGCCGTCCAGCGAGAGGATCTGGTTGGACGTATCCGTCGCGGCCGATGGGAAGTCCTGCCACAGCACATTCCCGCGCGCGTCGAGGTGCTGGTACCCGCCGTACACCTGACACCAGGTGGTGTCGCAGATGTCGTAGGTCGACGACATCGGGTTGGCTGCGGCGTTCGCGCCGTAGGTCCGGGCGGCCACCGCCTGCGCGTCGACCGCTGCGCGCTGCCAAGAGGATGGCATCTCCCGGGGCACGACCCCCTGTGCGTAGCGGTTCCAATTCACCGCGTCCACCGTGTAGACCCCGCCGGCGGTGCCGCGCGGATGCTGCCGCCACGCCATCAGACTGCCGTAGTAGCTGGTGCTCGTGCCGTCGTGGAGGAACAACTGCAGCGCACCGAAGTCCGCCTGCTGGAAGCCGGTGCCGTCGGCCAGGCTGATCCGCACGGGGGTCCACGTCGAGCCGGCTGCCGTGCCGAGCTTCTGCAACACCAGCCCTGATCCGGCGCCGGCGACCAGGCGGTAGCGGGCGATGCCGGCCGTCGGCAGCGTGCCGGGGTAACCGGTCAGCACCACGTTGGACGTCGCGGCAATCGTCGTGGTGGTGCCGGTATTGCTGAGCAGCACCCGGATGCGCGGCCGGTTGATCCTCGTGAGGATCGCCTTCGGATAGTAGAAGGCCAATATCTGCCGATACGTCTTGCCGGCGATGGCCGCGCCGCGAGCGCCGTACTGGCTCATGCCATGCCCGTGGCCGTTGCCGCGCATCTCGATGACGAACGTCTTCGCGGTCTTCGGCAGCGTCAACGTCTCAGCGTGGGCCGCCGGGGATTGCGCGACCAGAACGGCAGCGCCGGCCGCTAGCGCACCGACCGCCGCCGCGGTGCGGCGCCGGGCGGTCGATCCGGCAACAGCCATTAGCACTCAATCTCCAGAATTCGCGACGACACGCCGTAGCGTACGTACAGGTTTCTCATTGGTCTAGTTCTGCATCATCATTCACAGCTCCCCCAACCGTCACTGCTTTCTCTGCTGTCCCTGAGGACGGCTGCCGTGTCGCGCCCGGGTACGGGCTGCCACCGCCCCTAGCCTCGGTCGGGTGCGGATAAGCATCCGGGCGCTGTTCGCGTCGATCTCGTTCGTTGTCCTTATCGGCAGCGGGATCGCCTGGGTGACCTTCAAGAACTTCACCGCGCATGTTCCGCACGGCGACGCGGTGCCGGCCCTCGCCGCCGGCGAGAAGGATCCGGACGGCAGCGCGCAGAACATCCTGCTGATCGGCAACGACACTCGCGCCGGTGCGAGCCCGGCCGAGCTGAAGGCACTGCACGCCGGGAACGACAAGACGACGGTCAACGCCGACACGATGATGGTGCTGCACATCCCCGCGCACGGTGGGCGGCCGACACTCGTCTCGTTCCCGCGTGACTCGTGGGTGGCGATCCCGGGTCACGGCAACGGGAAGATCAACTCCTCCTACCCGGACGGCTACAACGAGGCGAAGGCGGCCGGGCGCAGCGAGTCAGGCGCCGAGAGCGCTGGGATCATCCTGACGATCAAGACCATCCACGCGCTGACCGGCATTTACATAGACCACTACATGCAGGTGAGCTTGCTGGGGTTCTACCGGATCAGCGAAGCGATCGGCGGCGTCACCGTCTGCCTCAACCACGCGCAGAACGCCGGCACCGACCGCGACCAGTACGGCAGTGGGTACTCCGGCATCGACCTGCCAGCAGGCGTCTCCGTCATCAAGGGAGCGCAAGCGCTCGCCTTCGTCCGGCAGCGGCACGGACTGCCGCACGGCGACCTGGATCGCATCAAGCGGCAGCAGTACTTCCTGAAGGCGGCGTTCGAGAAGGTCACGTCGGCGGGCGAACTGCTCAACCCGTTCAAACTGCACGCCTTGCTGCACGCGGTAGGCAGCTCGCTGCTCGTCGACCCCGAGCTCGACCTGCTCTCGCTCGCCCGGCAGTTCGAGTCGTTGACCTCGGGCCGGATCAGCTTCGCGACGATCCCCAACAACGGGGCGCAGCTGATCTACCCCGACGGCGTGGCGACGTCGATCGTCCAGGTGAACCACCCGGCCATCCCGGCGTTCATCGCCTCGCTGGATGACAAGAGCAACCCCGCTTACACCACGGCCAAACCGGCCAGCCCCGGAACGGTGACGGTCGACGTGCTCAACGGCACCACAATCGCCCGGCTTGCTTCCCGCAACGCCGCAGCACTGCAGCAGCTGGCGTTCCACGTTGACGCAGTCGACTCCGCGGCCAGCACCGCCACTACCGTCATCGAGTACCCGGCGGGGCGCGAGGCGCAGGCGAAGGCGCTCGCCGCCGTCGTCCCGCACGCCCAGCCGGTACTCACGCCGGGAGTTGCGCGCGTCACACTCGTGCTCGGCTCCGACGGACGCTGGGTCAAGGGGGTCGCGCCCGCGCGGACCACCGTCTCCAGCGGCTCAGGCCGTCCTGTCACTGGCAGGACCGACCCCACCCAGGGGCTGGGCTGCATCGACTGAGGGGCGTCTGCTGCCTGCTCAGCGGCCTCACACGGCACTGACTTGTACCCTCGGGCTCGTGGCCAGTCCGTACCGCGCCGACCCGAGCGCTCCGCTGCCACCTCACCTGGATCCGCGCGGCCGGCACCGGCGGCACGGAGGCGGCGGGGGCAGGGGCGGTGCGCGGGTCACCGGTTACCGCTTGTTAGGCCGCAGCATCGGCGTCGTCGTGTCGGCCGGCCTCCTGCTGCTCTCCGGCTACGTCTGGCTGACCTACCGCAGCATCGACGCCGGCGTGCACCGGTTGAAGGTCGCCGTGAATGCCCCGCCCAGCGGCAAGAAGGACATCGACGGGTCGGCACAGAACATTTTGCTGGTCGGCATCGACGACCGTACGAACATGACCGCGCAGCAGGTAAAGCAGCTCAAGGTCGGCTTCGACGGCGGCAGCCTCGCCACCGACACGCTGATGATCCTGCACGTGCCCGCCAATGGCGCGAAGGCGACGTTGATCTCGCTGCCGCGCGACTCGTACGTGAGCATCCCGGGCCACGGCAAGAACAAGCTCAACTCGGCCTACTCGGCGGGTTACAACGCGGCGGGCGGCTCCGCGGACCAGAAGCGGACGGCCGGCGCCGACGTGTTGCTGCAGACGATCACCAACCTGACCGGATTGACGATCAACCACTACGTGCAGATCAGCTTCATGGGCTTCTACGACATCAGCACTGCGATCGGTGGCGTGCCGGTGAACCTCTGTCACGCGGTGAACGACACCGTGGCTTACAACCGCTCGATCGGTTCCGACGGTGGCTCCGGCCTGCACATGTCGGCGGGCCAGCATGTGCTGCAGGGCGTCACCGCGCTTGAGTTCGTTCGGCAGCGGCACAACCTGCCCAACGGCGACCTCGACCGGGTGCGTCGGCAGCAGTACTTCCTGGCGGCGGCGTTCCGCAAAGTCGCGTCGGTCGGGCTTCTGTTCAAGCTGAACAGCCTGGGCGGCGCCATCAAGAAAGACGTCTACATGGACCCCGGGCTGCACCTCACCGGTCTCGCGACGCAGATGGAGCAGCTCAGCGCCAACAACATCATCGGCAAGACGATCCCGTTCGAGGGGTTCGACAACAACTCCCCGGTCGGTAGCGTCGAGATCGTGAACCCGGCGAAGGTGCAGAAGTTCGTCCAGCGGTTGATCAGCGACGCGCCGGCGAGCAAGCCGTCGACGAGCACCACGCACTCGAGTGGGACGAAGACCGCCGGCTCCGGCGCGTCCTCGTCCTCGTCCTCGTCGAAATCGAGCCCGCTCAGCTCCAAGTGCATCAACTGACACGCACGCCGGAGCAGCAGTTCGACAAGCTCCTGGCCACTGATCCGTCGCGTCCGTTCGTCACCTACTACGACGAGGCAACCGGCGAACGCTCCGAGCTGTCGGCCAAGTCGCTCGCGAACTGGGTCGCCAAGACGCATCACCTGCTGGTCGACGAACTCGGGCTCGGTGTCGCCGACACGGCGATCGTGGCGTTACCGGCGCACTGGATCTCGGTGCCGATCCTGCTCGGTTGCTTGACTGCCGGGCTGGCGCTCGACTCCTCCGGTGCTGGCGAGGTCGCCTTCGTGACACCGTCAACACTGGCGCAGGCCGGCGACGCGCCGGACGTCTACGCGATCTCTCCGGAGTCAGCGGCGGTTGGGTTCCGGGACACCCCGCCGGCGCCCGCGCTGGACTACGTGACCGCCGTCCGGCCGCAAGAGGACAAGTGGCCCGGCGTTCGGCTCACCGCGACCGCCGACGACCCCTGCCTGCCCGGGCTCGATCGCGGCGAGGTGGCGAGCGCGGCTGCCGCCCGCGGGCTGGAGCCCGGAGCGCGCGTGCTGACGACTCGTCCGTGGAGCTCGCCGCAGGACTGGATCGACATCGTGCTCGCACCGATCGCGGTCGGTGGCTCGGTGGTCAT
>DATFTS010000264.1:0-3837 GCA_035261645.1 Jatrophihabitans sp.
CACTGCAAGCCCGGTCACGGCGGCAGCCTCCGCAGGCAGCTCAATGCGTGCGAAGGCGCTTCGCCGATCGTCAGTGAGGCCGCCTTCCACGATGCCGGTGAATGCGGGGCCATACCCGAGCCCGCGAGCGGCCAGTGCGGCGTAGATGTCCTCCTGCGTGCGCATCGGCAGGTGCTCCGCCGCCACATCGCGCAGCGTCTCGAACCGGTCCGTGGACGGAGCCTGGCGGCGGACACGTGCGGTGGCGTGCCGCCGCCAGGCCCCGTCAGCGTCCTTGCTGAAGATCTCGCAACTCGCGTCATCCGCGCTGCCGGTGAGGGTGGTGTGCAGTTCGACGTGCGAATCCAGCGGCAGCATCTCGTCCAGTTCGACGTCGCCGACCGTCACCTCGGGCGCCGCCAAACCGAACGCCACCTGGCCGGCCGCGTGCGCGACCGCGCAGTAGCCGGCACCGGGCAGCACTGACTGGCCGTGCACGTGATGGTCGGCGAGCCAACCCTGCGCCTCGGTGCCGACGTCGGCCACGAAGCTGTGCCGGGCCGGCTCACCGGGCAGCTCGGTATGCGCGCCTGGCAGCCCGCCGTCGATGTGCCGTGTTGTGCCGCGAGAGAGGTCCGCCCAGTGGCGGGATCGGTCGAAGGTGATCGGAGGCAGGTCGATCAACCGGCCACGTCCATGCAGGACCGTCCAGTCCACGGCCACGCCCGCGCAGTGCGCGGCAGCGAGTTGCAGGCGGAAGGTGGCGCGCTCGTCCTCGCCTCGGCGCAGCGTGGGCAGCACCGTCGCGCCATCGAGTAGCCCGTCAAGGATGCCCGTCACCGAGTGTGTGGTCACCGGATGTGGCGAGACCTCGATGAAGACGGTGTGCCGGTCGGCCGCCGCCGCGTGCACCGCGTCGGTCAATCGCACCGGTCGGCGCAGATTGGCGCACCAGTATTCGGCGTCGAATGCCGGAACCGTGCCGGCGCCGAGCACCGTGGAGTAGAAGGGGATTGTGGGCACTGTTGGCCGCAGGTCAGCGAGCGCGGCTCGCAACTCTGGCAGCAGTGGATCGACCTGCGGCGAGTGCGACGCCACGTTGACTGCGATCAGATGAGCCGCGATGCCGCGGGTGTCGAGGGCGCGCACGATGTCTTCGACGGCACGGGCGTTGCCGGAGATGACGGTCGAGCGCGGGGAGCTCAGGACGGCAACCGAGACGACGTCCGCGACGGCAGCCGCGACAAGCTCCGCCTCGACCGATTCGCGGTCAAGTGCCACCGTCGCCATCGCGCCGTTACCGGCGATGCGAGTCAGCCCGGCGGAGCGCCGGCAGATCACGCGCACACCGTCGGCGAGAGATAGCGCTCCGGCGACAACCGCGGCCGCCACCTCACCCATCGAGTGTCCGATCACGCCGGACGGCTGCACCCCGTGCGCGCGCCATAGCGCCGCCAGCGCGATCTGCATGGCGAACAGGGTCGGTTGCACCTGTCCGGGCTCGGTGATCAGCTCGCCGGCTGCGATCAACTCGAGCGGCGAGTAGCCGGCGTCCTCGCGAATCAGTTTGTCGCACTCGTGCAGGGCCGTGGCAAATGCGGGTTCCTGGTCGAGCAGCGCCCGCCCCATGCCGGCCCATTGCGAACCCTGCCCGGAGAACACCCACACCGATCCGCGCGTCACCCCGGATGCGACGGCGCCGCTCACCACGGCTGGGTCGACGCGGCCATCGGCGAAGGCCCGCAACGATGTGATCAGCTCGCTCGTCGAACCGGCCACGACACCGAGCCGGCCACGCCCTGATGAGCGACGGGTGGCTAGCGTGTGAGCGATGTCCGGCAGCGCCACCGTGCCGCCCTGCGTGGTCAGCCAGTCGGACAGGCGCGCAGCCGCGTCCGGCAGCACCCGCTCGGAGGCCGCCGGGAGCAGACAGACCGCCGGCCCGTCCAGCCCGTTAAGGCTCGGCTCGATCTCCGGCTGCGGGGGAGCCTGTTCGAGCACAACGTGCGCGTTCGTCCCCGAGAAGCCGAACGACGACACGGCCGCCAGGCGCGGGCCCGCAGGCACCGGCCAGTCGGTGAGTTCGCCAGGGACGAAGAAGGGCGCACGATCGGCGCCGTCGAGCTTCGGGCTCCATCCCGCAAAGTTCAGGTTGCGCGGGATCTGCCCGTTGCGCAGGCACTGGATCGCCTTGATCAAACCGCTGACCCCCGCCGCGGGCTCCAGATGGCCGAGGTTCGTCTTCACCGAGCCGAGTGCGCACGGGTAGGTCCGGCTGCCGTAGACGGCACTGACGCTGCCGAACTCGATCGGGTCGCCGACCGGTGTTCCGGTGCCGTGCGTCTCGATGAGCCCGACCTGTTCCGGCGCCACCCCGGCGGCTTCGAGTGCGGTCCGGTAGAGCCGTTCCTGCGCTGACTGCGACGGCGCGGCCAAGCCGTCTGTCGCACCGTCCTGGTTGACCGCCGAGCCGCGCACCACCGCGAGGATGCGATCGCCGTCCCGTTGGGCATCGGAGAACCGCTTGACCACCACCACTCCGCATCCCTCGCCGCGCACGAATCCGTCCGCGGCGGAGTCGAACGTGTGGCAGCGGCCCGTCGGCGAAAGCATTCGCATCCGGGTAAAGGCGTTGGATGTTTCCGGCGAGATCATCAAGGTCACGCCGCCGGCCAGTGCGAGCTCGCACTCACCGGACCGGAGGGCCTGGCAAGCCAAGTGCAGCGCAACCAGCGACGACGAGCATGCGGTGTCCAGCGCGATCGAAGGGCCGTGCAGGCCCAGCAAGTACGAGATGCGACCGGGGGCGACGCAGTGCCCGTTGGACAGCACTGAACTCGCCTCGGCGCTGCCGGCGCCGATCAGCGCCGTCATGTAGTCGTCATAGCTCAATCCCATGAACACTCCGGTGGCCGTCCCGGCCAGGCCGTCCGGGGCGAGTCCGGCGTGCTCGATGGCCTCCCACGTCACCTCGAGCAGCAACCGCTGCTGCGGATCGAGCACATCGGCCTCGCCACCGGAGATGCCGAAGAAGTCGGCGTCGAAGCCTGCGATGTCGGAGAGGTATCCGCCCACCGCCGGTCCGCCACCGGCACGCTCAGGCGGCGCCTCCCGTACCGCGTCCACACCGTTGATCAGCAGTTGCCAGAGCGCGTCGGGCGAGTCGACGTCGCCGGGGAAGCGGCAACCCATCCCGATGACGGCGATGGGTTCGAGGGCAGGGCGAGATTGCGTCATGTGAATAGAGCCTGTCGTCAAGCGTGCCGGCCGCACGGGAGAAAGCGAACTGGATGGTGTCGAGCGTCTTTGGTCGACGTCGGGAGGTCAGGCGGCGTTCGGGCTGCCGACGAGAATCGCGGACTGCACGCCGCCGATCTGGTAGCTGAGGGTGAGCGCGTAGTCGAAGTCGAGGGGACGGGTCGTAGTGCCGGGCACAGGATCGAACGGCAGCCCGGGCTCCGGCTGCTCGCAGTTCGCCGTGGGGCATACCTGCCGCCGCTCCATCATCAGCAGTGTCAGCGCCACGCCGAGCGCACCCACTGGCGCACCGTTGTGGCCGAAACACGCCTCCTGCGAGGACATCAGCAGGTCGCCGGCGGCGTCGCCGTACAGCTGACGGATCGCGTTGCTCTCGACGGTGGCCGCGCCGCCGTCGTTCGCACCGTGGACGTACGGGATCTCGTCCACGCGCCACTGGTCGGACAGACACGTGCGTACCGCCGAGACGAGCCCGCCGCCGGTGTCGTCACTGGCCAGCGGGTGGGGCAGTCCGCTGCGGGTGACCGCCGTGGACAGGATCTGTCCGTAGCTGCGGCAGCCGCGCTGCTCGGCGTGCTCGCGGCTCTCGAGCACGAGTGT
>DATFTS010000265.1:0-5169 GCA_035261645.1 Jatrophihabitans sp.
TACTTCACCTACCCGCCGGAGCGACCGCTGACCGAGACGGCCTACGACCGGCTTGCGACGATCGCGCAGCACACCGAGATGGGCGCCGGCATGGCGGTGGCGCTGAAGGACCTCGAGATCCGCGGCGCCGGCAACCTGCTCGGCGGGGAGCAGTCGGGGCACATCGCGGGCGTCGGCTTCGACCTCTATGTCCGGCTGGTCGGCGAAGCGGTGGCCGATTTTCGCGGCGAGGCGCAGGAGGAGTTCGCCGAGGTCAAGGTCGACCTGCCGGTCGACGCAAACTTGCCGGTCGAGTACCTGCCCGGAGAGCGGCTGCGCCTGGAGGCGTACCGCTCGCTCGCGTCCGCCACGACCGACGAAGCGGTCGAGGCGGTGCGGGCCGAGCTGCTGGACCGCTACGGGCCCATCCCGGCACAGGTCGAGAACCTGCTGGCGGTGGCTCGCTTCAAGGTGTTGTGCCGGCGCTTCGGCGTCACCGAGGTGTCGCTGCAGGGCAGCGCGCAAGGGGGCACGGTCCGGTTCTCCCCGGTCGACCTGCCGGAGTCCGCGCAGCTGCGCCTGCAGCGGCTCTACGACCGGTCGCACTACAAGCCGGCGGTGGCGACGATGTCGATCCCGCGACCGAAGGGGCCGACCGGTCCGCTGCGCGACGTCGCGCTGTTGGACTGGTGCGCCCAGGCGCTGGCGGCGGTCGTCAGCGGGCATGAGATTCTGAGCCGGTGAGAGTTCGTGCGCTGGGGGCGGCCGTGGCCGCCCTGCTCGTCATGACCGGGCTCGCCGGTTGCCGCACCAATGTCGGCACAGCGGCCGTGGTTGACGGGCACCGGATAACCGAGTCGGATGTCGGCGGATACATCACCGCGACATCGCGGACGGTCACAGAGAACTCAGGCAACGGCACCAGCCAGCAGGTGTCGCCGCGCTCGTTCGTGCTCGCCCAGCTGATCAACGAGCAGCTCGGCTTCGCCCTGCTGAAGCAGATCCCGGCAACGAAGAACCTGACCCCGGCGCAGCTGGATGCCAAGCTCAGCCACGACCTCGGCAACCGGAGCGAGCGGTCCGTCGCGGAGGGCATCGGTCTGAAGGGTTACTCGCCGAGCTTCGACCACATCGTTTTGCGGGTGCAGGAGATCAGTGCGGCCATCGGGACCGCTCAGCAGCAGGGTGTGAACCTGCAGGACATCTTCAACAAGCTGCACTTCCCGGTGACGATCAACCCGCGCTACGGCACGTGGGACGCCAAGAGGTTCAGCATGGTCACGTCCACCGTCATCCCCTCGTACCTCACCGTGCAGCCTGGCCAGAGCACGGCCGTTGGGACCCAGTAGCGCGATGAGCTCGCCGCTCGAGCGCGCGGTCGAGGTCATGGACCGCCTGCGCTCGCCGGGCGGGTGCCCGTGGGACGCCGCGCAGACCCACGAGTCGCTGACCCGCTACCTGCTCGAGGAGGCCTACGAGGTCATCGAGGCCATCGAGACCGGCGACCTGGCGCTGTTGCGCGAGGAGCTCGGCGACCTGTTGTTGCAGGTGCTCTTCCACGCCCGGATCACGCAGGAGTTGCCGCCCGGGCAGGCGTTCGGCATCGAGGACGTGGCGAACGACCTGGTCGACAAGCTCGTCCGCCGGCACCCGCACGTATTCGCCGGCGCGGACGCGGGCTCGGCCGAGCAGCTCAATGAGACCTGGGAACGGCTCAAAGTCGAGGAGAAGGGCCGCACCTCGGCGGCGGACGGCGTACCGCTGAACCAACCGGCCCTCGCGCTGGCGGCGAAGCTCGTCGCCCGGGCGCGCCGGGCCGCCTTGCGCGTCGACCCGCCGGCGGGTGCGGACATCGGGGCGCGGCTGATGGCGCTGGTGGCGGAGGCGGTCGATGCCGACGTCGACCCGGAGGCGGCGCTGCGTGCTGCGGCGCGGGAGTACCGCGCGGCGATGGTCGACGCCGAAAGCGCGGAGCCGGAAAAGTAAGGTCCCAGCCGGTAGCACGGGGGGAGCTACCACCTGGGACTTGACCATCATAACCATGCGTGACTGAACCGCAACAGGGGGTAACCGGTTTAGGCTCGGCGACCATGGGGGGAACTGGCCGGCACGCGCGGCAACGGTTGCGCTCGCCGCGGTTTGCCGACGTCCTGCGCCGCCGCGACTTCGCGGTGCTGTACGGCGCGGAGACGCAATCGGTCGTCGGTGACCAGCTCGCCCGGGTGGCGCTGTCGGTGCTGGTGTTCCGGCAGACCGACTCGACGATCGCCACCGCCCTCACCTACGCCGCGACGTTCCTGCCAGCAGTTCTCGGCGGCAGCGTCCTCGCCGGCCTGGGTGATCGCGTCCCCCGACGTCTGGTGATGGTGGGCTGCGATCTGGTGCGCGCGGCCCTGTTCGCAGCGATGGCGTTGCCGGGGCTGCCGCTCGGGTTGGTGATCGCGCTCCTGGTCGTCGCGGTGTTCGTCGGCCCGGCGTTCTCCGCGTCCGAGGTCAGCTATCTGGCCGCGGCGCTGCCACCGGAGCTGTATCGGGCGGGCACCGGCATCCGCATGCTCACCAACCAGCTCGCGCAGGTTGTCGGCTTTGCCGCGGGTGGAGTGATGGTCGCGGCCCTGACGCCACGCGGTGCACTGGCTATTGACGCGGCGACGTATTTGGCGTCGGCGTTACTCGTGCTGGTCGTCCTGCCGAGACGGCGGGTGGCGGACACTGGGGACACGGAGCCGGGGGAAGCCGCTGCTGCCGAGTCGAGTGCCGCCAAGTCGTGGGGGTTCGCCCAGCTCTGGAGTGATCGCCAGATCCGGCGGCTGATGTTGCTGTGCTGGCTACCCGGCGTTTTGATCGTGCCCGAGGGGTTGGCGGTGCCGGTGGGTCATCAAATCGACGCGACGACCGCACAGATCGGTCTGCTTTTCGCGTCGATCCCACTCGGCGGCGCGCTCGGCGTCGTCGTGATCACGAAGGCGGTGCCGCCGGCACGACGGGACATCGTGGCGACGTGGATGGCGGTCGGCGCGGGGGTGCCGCTGCTGGTGACGGTGGCGAAGCCGACTCTGCCATTGCTCTTCGTGTTGTGGGCCGTGTCCGGTTTGTTCGCCGCGTACCTGATCGAGGTGACGACGGCGATTATCCAGCGCATACCGGATGCGAGCCGAGCGCGCTCGATGGGCTTGGTGTCCGCAGGCCTGTTGGGGGCCCAGGGGATTGGGTTAGGCCTGTTCGGAGCTGTCGCCGAATGGACCGACGCGGCGGGTGCGGTGGCGATTGCCGGGTTGGTGGCGATGTTGAGCGCTGTTGTGCTGGCTCGTGTGCCGATGCGAAGGGATTAAAGGCCCCAGCTGCAAGTCATCGAGTTCACCCCCTGTGGGTTGCTCAGCGGTTCGGATGAGTACGTCTTCTCAGAGGCCCCAGCTGCAAGTCATCAGGTTCACCCCCTGGTGATGCGGTCGGTGTGTCGGATTCGGATGAGTACGTCTTGTCAGAGGCCCCAGCTGCAGGTCATCGGGATTCACCTCGCTTGTCTTCTCGGTTGTCTTCACTCGGTGGATTTATGTGGATCCGCGCGCATCAAGCGCGTGGCGTCAGAGGCCCCAGCTGAAATTCATTGCCCCGCTCCTCTCCGATTTCCCTCCGGCCTGCCGATAAGACGATCGGGTGTCAGGCGTTGCGATGGCGAGGTGCCAAGCGCAACGCCCGACCGGCATGCGCGACTCGATGATCCGGTCGGATGAATTCTGCTCGCCTTTGCATCAGGAGCAAAAGACTTGTTCACCACTGATGCAGATCTTTGCGACCCAAAACCCAGGCACAACGGCATCAATGGGACTTTGGTCCCTGCAGAAAGTGACTAAGTTTCATCCGATGCAAACGCAGGTAGGCCGGTAACATCACCATCCTGAGCGGATGATCGCTCGCGAAACGGAGCGCCATATGGCCCGACGGGGGCGTCGATGTGCCACACCCGAAAAACGGGAGTGGCCCGTCCTTGGCGCGCCGCGGGCGTTCGTGGGCTACCTCGTCCTTATTGACCTCGCCGCAATAGTTTTCGTCGTCGTCGCGCTGGTCACCATCGGCTCGTCGCTGTCCCGGTGGGGGACGGTCGCGCTGCTTGTCGTCGTCGCCCTCGGGTTCGAGGAGGTCGCCCGTCGGGCGGCGCGCATCCAGTTGCGGCTGAGTTCGGACATGAAGCGCGACATGACCTCGGTCTGGGCTGTCGCAGGCGCCGCTTCCTTGCGTCCCGGCTTCGCGGTCGTGCTGCTCGTGCCGGTGCTCATCTATATCTGGTTCCGGCAGCAGCGGCCGGCTGGCGAGATCTTGCACCGCAAGATCTTCAACGCGGCGACGGTGTTTATCGGCTGCCTGGGCGCCGGCGAGATCGTTCGAGCCACCAACGCCACTTGGACGAAGTTGCCGTGGATGCTGTCCGGGATCGTTTCGGTCGGCGTCGCAATCGTCGCATACACCCTGATCAACCGCGCGCTCGTGACAGCTGCTCTGGTCATTCTCGGAGCACGCGGCCGGGTGCTGCTCGGCAGCGCCGACGACAACCTGATCGAGCTTGCCACGTTGTGTCTTGGCGGCATGGTTTCGCTCGCGGTGCTCTACCAGCCGTGGCTTGCGATCCTGGTGCTGCCGCCGATGATCACGCTGCAGCGCGGCGCGCTGATGCGTGAACTCGAGACCGCCGCGACGATCGACTCGAAGACCGGGTTGCTGAACGCGATCGCCTGGGAGCATCTGGCTCGCCGTGAACTTGCCCGCTCGTCGCGAGCCGGCCGTCCGCTGTGCGTGCTGATCCTCGACCTCGACCACTTCAAGAAGGTCAACGACCGCTACGGCCATATGGTCGGCGACGCGGTACTGCGTCGTGTCGGTCGCTGCCTCGAGGTGGGCGTGCGCGAGTTCGACGCGGTGGGACGCTTCGGCGGTGAGGAGTTCGTCATCGTGCTGCCCGAGGCCACCGAGTTCGAGGCGTTGCTGGTGGCTGAGCGGTTGCGTGCCCGCGTGAACGAGATGCGTCCCTCGGCCGCAGACGAGCCGGAGTCGGAGCAGGTCGAGCCGCTGTCGGTTTCGATCGGTGTCGCGTCGTCGCCGACGGACGGCACCGAGCTGACCGAGTTGCTCGTCGCAGCCGACGGCGCGTTGTACGAGGCGAAAGCGCGTGGACGCAACTGCGTCATGTTGGCG
>DATFTS010000266.1:0-2113 GCA_035261645.1 Jatrophihabitans sp.
TTTGGACGATGATCCCCAACTGGTCGGCGTCAACACCACGACCGAGGTGCTCGCCGCACTCATCGCCGACCGGCTGGCCGACCGTATTGACCAGGGCCGGCTGGGCGACGATGCGCGTGCGCTGGCGAAGCTGACCGTCACGTTGCACGAGTCGCACGTCGCATGGGCGAGTTACGAGCGAACCCTGTGAGCACGGTGCACTTCGTCGTCCCCGGCGGCATCGACGACCCGCGGCGAACGAGCGGCGGGAACGTCTACGACCGCGAGATCTGTGCCGAACTTGCGCGCTTCGGTTGGGACGTGCGGCTGCACGAGGCATGCGGTGCGTGGCCGTGGCCGGACGATACGGCGCTCGCTGCCCTGCAGGCCGCGGTAGGCCGCATTCCGGCCGGCGCCACGGTGCTGGTCGACGGCCTCGTCGCGTCGTCGGCAGCTGAGCTGCTCGCGTCGGAGGCCGAGCGGCTACGCCTGGTGGTGCTCGTGCACATGCCCCTCGGCGCCGGGCCACCCGGGCACGTCGTACCGGAAGCAGCGCATCGAGAGCGGGCGTTGCTCACCGCCGCCCGGTCGGTGGTCACCACGAGCGAGTGGGCGCGCGATCAGCTGCTCAGTCTGTATGGGCTGCCACCGGACCGAGTGCATGTCGCCACGCCCGGCGTTCATGCCACGGAAGCGTCGGTGCCGACGCCTGCCGGCACCCGGCTGCTCTGCGTCGGTGCGGTGGCGCAACACAAGGGCCACGACGTGCTCGTTGCTGCGCTGAGCCGGCTGGCCGATCTGTCCTGGTGCTGCTTGTGCGTGGGGTCCGTCGACCGCGACGCCGGCTTTGTCACACGCTTGCGCGCTGACCTCGAAGCGGCCGGTCTGACCAACCGCGTGCGGTTCGTCGGCGTGCGTACCGGCGCGGCGCTCGATGGTTGTTACCGCAGCGCCGACGTGCTGGTGCATCCCTCGCGTGGCGAGTCGTACGGGATGGTCGTGGCCGAGGCACTCGCGCACGGGCTGCCTGTGATCGGTTCGGACGTCGGCGGAGTGCCCGAGGCGCTCGGTGGCACGGGGGACGGGCGCCGGCCAGGCCTGCTCGCCCCGCCCGGAGACGTCGACGCACTCGCCGCAACGGTGCGCAGGTGGCTGTGCGAGCCCAGCCTCCGGGCGCGATTGCGCGCAGCAGCCGCTGAGCGCCGGTCGACGATGCCGTCGTGGTCGGCAACAGCTGCCGTGATCGCGACTGCGCTCGCGGAGGCAACGCCGTGAGCGGGCTGCGGATCAACCTAACTCGGGGCCTGCGTTGCAGGAGGTGTCAGCCGTGACTGAACGCCCGTACATCCTGCTCAGCTGCGGCATGTCCATCGACGGCTACCTCGACACCGCCGAGGTCAAGCGGCTCAGGCTGTCGAACGATGCGGACTTCGACCGGGTGGATGCCGTGCGCGCGACCTGCGACGCGATCCTGGTCGGCGCCGCGACGGTGCGCAACGACAATCCGCGGCTGCTCGTGCGCTCGGCCGAACGCCAGCGGGCCCGCGTCGCACGTGGCGCCCTGCCGTCCCCGATGAAGGTGACGTTGACGGCGCAGGCGGATCTCGACGCGTGCTCCCAATTCTTCTCGACGGGGGACATCGAGAAGGTCGTGTATTGCCCCACCGATGCCGTGGCAAAGGCCCGCAGCGCACTGGGCGCCGTCGCCACCGTCGTCGACGGCGGCCACCGGTTGAGTGTGCGGTGGCTGACCGAAGATCTGGGTCAGCGCGGCGTGCAACGGCTGATGGTCGAGGGTGGCGGCAGCGTGCACACCCAGTTCCTCACCGCCGGTCTGGCCGACGAACTGAACCTCGTGGTGGCGCCGTTCTTCGTCGGTGATTCGCGCGCGCCGCGGTTCGTGCAGGACGGTGACTTCCCGTGGAACCCCGGGCGCCGCGCCGAACTCGCAGAGGTACGCCAGATCGGCGACGTGGTGTTGCTGCGCTACGCCCTGTCGTCGCGGTTCTGCCCGGACAACGACACGCCCGAGTGAGGAGCACCATGCCGCAGTCGCCTCCGCAAGCCACGATCCGCACGCAACTCACCCTGCCGCTGCGGCTGGCCGGCGACGGCCTGGTGACCGCGCGGGTGT
>DATFTS010000267.1:0-4811 GCA_035261645.1 Jatrophihabitans sp.
CGAACATGCTCGCCGAGCTTGCCGCCACCACGTCGGTAGTTCCGGTGACCTCCGACGACTCGGTGATCTCCTATCTGCCCGACGCGCACATCGCGAACCGGTGGGGCGCGCATTACACCAGCCTGGTGACCGGTGAGCAGATCATCACGCTCGCCGATCTCAAGCAGATGATCAACGTGCTGCCCAACATCCGGCCGACGTTCTTCGGGGCCGTGCCGCAAGTCTGGTACAAGATCAAAGCCGGCCTCGAGACGCAGCTGGCCGCGGAGACGTCACCTGTCAAACGCCGGCTCGCCGGCTGGGCGATCGGCGTGGGACGGCGCCGGGCCAGGTTGCTCTCCGACGGCCGCGCCGTCCCGGTCACGCTGGCCGCCCAGCACGCGATCGCCGAGCGCCTCGTCCTCTCCACAATCCGCGCGCGGCTCGGGCTCGACCGGGTGCGCTTCGCAGCGACCGGCGCCGCCGCCATCGACCCGGACGCACTCGAGTTCGTCCTCGGCCTCGGCCTGCCCGTCTGCGAAGTCTGGGGCATGTCCGAGCTGTCCTGCGCAGCCACCGCCAACCCGCCGGACGCCATCCGGATCGGCACCGTCGGCAAGGCGCTGCCGGATGTGCAACTGCGTCTCGCGGACGACGGCGAGTTGCTCGTCCGCGGTCCCATCGTCATGCGGGGTTACCGCAGCGACCCCGAGAAGACGGCCGAGGCGATCGATTCCGACGGCTGGCTGCACACCGGAGACATCGCGACGATCGACTCCGAAGGCTACGTGCGCATCGTCGATCGCAAGAAGGAGTTGATGATCAACGCAGCGGGCAAGAACATGTCCCCGGCGAACATCGAGGGGACGGTGAAGGTCGCGTGCCCGCTGGTCGGGTCGGTCGTCGCGATCGGTGACGACCGTCCCTACGTCGTCGCATTGGTCACCCTCGACCCGGACATGGCCGCCGGGTACGCCAGGGAGCACGGGTTCGCGGACGCCTCGTCGGCAGCGCTTGCGGCGGATCCGGGTGTGCGAGCTACCGTCGAGCAGGGAATGAAACAGGCGAACGCACGACTTGCCCGGGTCGAGCAGGTCAAGAAGTTCGCGATCCTGCCTGACGTGTGGGAGCCCGGCGGCGAGGAGCTGACACCGACGATGAAGCTCAAGCGCAAACCAATCACGGCGAAGTACGCCGAGCAGATCGAGCAGCTCTACGCGTCGTGACCCGGCAACGCCCCGCGCCAGGCGAACCACCCAGCGCAGCGGAGCTGACCGCGTCAGGCGAGCCGGCCGATCCCACATCGGCAGAGGGCGGCGGCGGCCCGCGGCGCCCGCATCCGGCCGCGCACGGCACCGGCCTGCTTGGGCTCGCCGTCGGCGCGCTCGGCGTGGTGTTCGGCGATATCGGCACCAGCCCGCTCTACGCCGTGCAGACGGTGTTCGCCATCGACCGGCACGCGGTAAAACCGTCGTCGGGCGACGTGTATGGCGTCATCTCGCTCATCTTCTGGTCGGTGACCCTCGTCGTCTCGGTGAAGTACGTGGCGTTCATCCTGCGTGCCGACAACGACGGCGAAGGCGGCGTGATGGCGCTCGCCGCGCTGGCGCGGCAAGCCGTCAAGCACCGCCGGCGACTGGCGTCGATTGCGATCTTCCTCGGTGTGGTCGGCGCGGCCCTGTTCTACGGCGACAGTGTGATCACGCCGGCGATCTCGGTGCTCTCTGCGGTCGAAGGGCTGCAGGTGTCTTCGCCGGGCCTGCATGACGTGGTGCTGCCGATCAGTATCGCGATCCTGGTCGCACTCTTCCTCGTGCAACGGTTCGGCACGCACCGCGTCGGGCGGCTCTTCGGGCCGGTCATGCTCTTGTGGTTCGCGGTGCTTGCCGTGACCGGACTGCCTCAGATCGTGCAGCGGCCGGGAATCCTGCGCGCGCTGTCCCCCACGTACATCGTGAGCTTCTTCGGCCACCACCCCTACATCGCGTTCATCGCGATGGGGGCGGTCGTGCTGTCGATCACCGGCGCGGAGGCGCTGTACGCCGACCTCGGCCACTTCGGCAGGGCGCCGATCCGGCGGGCCTGGTTCTTCGTCGCCTTCCCTGCCCTGATGATCAACTACCTGGGCCAGGGCGCACTGGTCCTGCGTGATCGGAAGAGCCTCGGAAACCCGTTCTTCCACCTCGCGCCGCACTGGGCCCAGATTCCGATGGTGATCCTGGCGACGGTGGCCACGATCATCGCTTCGCAGGCCGTGATCTCCGGCGCGTATTCGGTCTCGCGCCAGGCGGTGCGGTTGGGCTACCTGCCGAACCTGACGATCCGGCACACGTCGGAGCAGGAGCATGGCCAGATCTATGTGCCGGCCGTCAACTGGCTGCTGTTCGTGAGCGTGCTAATCGTGATGCTGACGTTCCGCACGTCTACCCGGCTCGGCACCGCATACGGCCTGGCGGTCACCGGAACGTTTGTGCTGACAACGGTGCTGTTCCTCATCGTCGCCTCGTGCATGTGGCACTGGCCGACCTGGAAGCTGGTGGTAACCGGCACGCTGTTCCTGGTCGTCGAGCTGACCTATCTCGCCGCGAACGTCACCAAGATCGTCAGCGGCGGGTGGCTGCCGCTCGTGATCGCGGCCGCAGTGGTCACGGTGATGACCACGTGGCAGAAGGGGCGGAGCATCGTCACCCAGCGGCGGGTGGAACTCGAAGGCCCACTCCAGGAGTTCGTCAACGAACTGCGCGAGCGGCTGATAACCCGGGTACCCGGCACCGCGGTCTTCCCGCACCCGACGAAGGAGACGACGCCGCTGGCGTTGCGGGCCAACGTCCAATTCAACAAGGTGCTGCACGAGCATGTCGTCCTGGTCTCCGTGCGGGTGCTCAACGTGCCGCACGTGGCGTTGGACGAACGCGTCGACGTCGATTCACTCGTGCACACCGACGACGGCATCGTGCACATCGAGGCGAGCTTCGGTTTCCAGGACGAGCAGGACCTGCCGGCGACGCTGCGCCTTGTCGCCGGGCATGGGCCTGAGATGGACATCGACGCCGATCAGGCGATGTACTTCCTCTCTCGGCTGTCCCTGCAGCGCGGCAACTCGGCCACCGGGATGGCTGGCTGGCGGCGGCGGCTGTTCATCGGCCTGGCGCACAACGCGGCCAACCCGGCGACCAAGTTCTGCCTGCCCGAAGACCGGACGATACTCATGGGCGCGAACCTGGAGTTCTGAACGCCTCCCTAGCGGCATCGCGGCCCTGCATGGCCAACTGCCAGAAGCCGTAGGTGCCTTGCTCCGCGAACTCCACGCCGGCGGCCACCAACGCGCCGAGTGCCGCGAAGGCGAACGCGCCACCCACCGACACGCGCGCCACGCCGAGTTCTGCCAGTTCGGCGACGGGCGGTGCGTCCGGCAGCGCGAGCACGTTGACCGGCCGGTCGACGGAGGCGACCACGGCGTGGATCTGGGCGGCCGTCGTAAGTCCAGGCGCGTAGAGCACGTGCGCACCGGCTTCCTGGTAGCGCTGCAATCGGGCGATCGTCTCAGCGAGATCCGGGCGTCCGTGCAGGAAGTTCTCGGCGCGCGCGGTGATCACGAAGCCGTGCCGCGCCCCCTCGACTGCTGCCGCCACCCGCTCGGCGGCCAGCCCGATCGGGTAGATCGGGTCGTCGACCTTGCCGGTCGCGTCCTCGATGGAGCAGCCGGCCAACCCGACCGCAACCGCCTTGCGGACCGTCTTGGCCACGCCGCCGGGATCGTGCGCAAACCCGTTCTCGAGATCGGCCGACACCGGGACGTCCACCGCATCAACCACGGCGGCGGCGTGCACCAGCGCCTCCTCACGGCTCACGGACATGTCCGGCCGGCCCAGCGTAGCGGCGAACCCGCTGCTGGTCGTGGCCAGCGCGCGGAAGCCCAGCGCCGCGAGCAGCCGGGCCGAACCCACGTCCCATGGGTTGGGCATCAGCAACGGATCGCCTGGACGATGCATTTCGAGGAAGGCACTCATTGGCTCATCCTCGCGCCCTGCAGCCAGTTGGCTAGCCCCGGCGGTTGGTCAGCTCAGCGAGGCAGGTTGTTGCTGGGTGATGCAGTGGATGCCTCCGCCGCGGGCGTAGAGCGGCCGGGCGTCGACGGTGACGACGTCACGTCCGGGATAGGCCTCCCGCAGGATCGCAGCGGCCTCGGCGTCATTCGGGTCGTCGAAGCCGCACGCGATCACCCCGTCGTTCACCAGCACGTGGTTGACGTAGCTGTAGTCGACGAAGCCGCTGTCGTCGCGCAACACGGTCGGCGCCGGCAGATCGACGATGTCGAACTGCTTGCCCTGCGCGTCGACCGCTTCGGCCAGAACGGCCCGGATCTGCGCGCTCACCTCATGATCGGGATGAGCGGCGTCGCGCTGATCATGCAGGAGCAGGCGTCCCGGCGAGGAGATGGTTGCCACGATGTCGACGTGCCCGCGCGTGCCGTAGGTGTCAGAGTCCCGCGTCAGGCCGCGCGGCAACCAGATGACGGTCGTCGCACCGACGGTGCGAGCCAGTTCGGTCTCGATCTGCCCATGCGTCAGGCCTGGGTTACGTTGCGGATCGCGCTGCACGGTTTCTGTCACAAGGACGGTGCCGAGACCGTCGACATGGAAACCGCCGCCCTCGTTGACCAGTGTGGAGTCGACTCGCGCGGCCCCTGCCCACTCGGCGACGGCCGGCCCGAGCGTGGAGTCGTGCTCCCAGCTGGCCCACTGCTGTTGACCCCAGCCGTTGAACACCCAGGTGACGGCCCCCAGCTGACCGTCCTCATTCCGTACGAAGCTGGGGCCGCTGTCACGGAC
>DATFTS010000268.1:0-3346 GCA_035261645.1 Jatrophihabitans sp.
GGATTGGGGCGTGCGCCGAACCAACGGCGGCAAGCAGGTGTGGGCACGGATTCCGACCGCCAGGCCGGCCACAGCGTCAGCTGGGCAGGCCGCGCAACACGCGTAGCGCAACCGACAGCGTCGCAAGGTCGACCACATCGCGGTCGAGTGCGGCGCGGACCGTCGACCGCGCCCGCTCCACCCGCTCGACGTTCTGCTCCATCCACGCATCGATGCGTTCGTCCGGACCGAGTTTGTCGTCCGTGCTCTGCAACACGGCGGTCGTGATCGCCGACAGCGCGGCATAGACGTCGTGCCGGGCGGCCGAGCGGGCCAGCGTCGACCAGCGGTCGTCGCGCGGCAGTGCCGTGACCCGAGTCAGCAGCTCGTCGATACTCAGGCGTTCTGAGATCGCATAATGCAGCTCCGCGACGATGTACAAGCCACGACCGCTGTTGTCGGTCTCGTTGGTCGATCGGCGGTGCGGCAGCGTGGGGCTGTCGTCCAGCACCCGGACGACCACTGCCTGGGCTTCGATCTCCCAGGAGATGTCGAGCTCTGATCCATTGTGGGTCGGCGCATGCAGCACCGCGTTCGTCACGAGTTCGCTTGCGACGAGCACGACGTCGTCGATGGACCCCTGATCCAATCCTCTGCCGGTTAGATCAGCAGCGATCGACCGCCGCACAAACGCAGCGCTCACTGGGTCGTGAGCTACCGCCAGCACTCCCACTCGGAGTCTCCTTGTCCAATTTGCTGGCTTTTCACCCAATGTCCTTCCCCCTCCTGGAAGGACGGAAACACAGCCTATTCAGCGTGCGTCGAGCTGCGCCCGCACCTCCGACGGGTGATCGGTAATAATCGTGTCAACTCCGAGGTCGAGGACGTACTCGACGTCGTCCGGATCGTCCACGGTCCACACGTAGACGAGATGCCCGCGGGCATGTGCACGGTCAACGAAACCGGGGTCTGTGCGCAGGATGTGCAGGCCCGGCCCCGCGATCGGCACTCCCAGCGGCAGGATTCCGGCCCGCCGCTGGGGGAGCAACCGCTCCAGCAGCAACACGGTCGGGATGTCAGGCGCGAGCAGCCGGACGCGGCGGACCGCCGTCGGCGCGAAGCTCATCACGACCACCCGGTTGTCCATGTCGGCTGGCTCACGCAGGCTGTACGGCGGCCCCGGTCGCCCTGCCCAGCCGAAGCGGGCGAGCTCCTCGACCAGCGTCTTCTCGACCAGCCCCGCGTAGCGCGTCGGGTGCTTCGTCTCGATCAGCAGTCGCACCTCGCGCTCGGCGTCGTGCACGAGTTGGAGCAGCACGTCCAGGGTGAGCACACCGCCGCCCGGATCGATCCGGTCAGCCGCCACGCCGGCGTGATACGGCGAGTCGGAGAGCAGCTCGTCCGCGGAGGTGGGCAGCCCGCCGTGCCACGAGGAGAAGTCGAGTTCGGCAAGTGCGGGCAGATCCAGCTCGCTCACCACGCCGCGTCCGCTGGAGGTGCGGTTGATCGTCCGGTCGTGCACGCACACCAGATGACCGTCCCGGGTGAGTCGCACATCGCACTCGAGCGCATCGGCGCCGGATGCGATCGCCGCCTCGTACGCGGCGAGAGTGTGCTCGGCGACGGCTGACGACGCACCGCGGTGTGCAACCACCATCGGCCTGGTCGGCGGCACAACAGCCGCGCGCGCCGCGCGTGGTCTCACTCTGCCGGCCTCTCCGCCTCACTGTTGCCGTCGCGTTCCAGCCTAGGCGGCGCTCGCGTTGTTGCCTTTGATTCCAGCCCAACGCTCAGACAATCTTTGGTGACTTCGGTCGGCCCGCGTGCGTCTACTTCAGGAGCTTGGACAGGCGGCGGTCGGCTAGTTCGCGACCTTCGGTTTGGCAGGTGGGGCAGTACTGGAACGATCGGTCGGCGAAGGAGACCTCGCGCACCGTGTCGCCGCATACCGGGCATGGCAGGCCGGCGCGGCCGTGCACCTGGAGTCCGCTGCGTTTCTCGGACTTCAGCATCGCCGCCTTCTGGCCGACGGAGCGCGCCACGGCGTCCTGGAGCACGTGGACCATCGCCTCGTGCAGGCGCCCGAGCTCGTCGTCGGTCAGCTTCGCCGCGATCTTGAACGGCGAAAGCTTCGCGCTGTGCAGGATCTCGTCGGAGTACGCGTTGCCGATCCCAGCGATCACCGACTGATCGGTGAGCGCACCCTTGAGCTGCGCGCGCTGCCCGGACATCAGCTCGGCGAGCTCGTCGCGCGAAACGGCAAGCGCATCCGGGCCCAGCCGTGCGATGCCGGGCACCTCCAGAGGGTCACGCACGAGGTAGACCGCCAGCCGTTTCTGCGTGCCCGCTTCGGTCAGATCAAAGCCGGAGACGGGTCCACCCGGCACTTCCGGCGCGAGATGCAGGCGGAACGCGATCGGACCCTTGCCGCCGGGGCGGGGCGGGGCTGGTGGCAGCGAATCGCGCCACTGCAGCCAGCCGGCGCGCGAGAGGTGCGTGATCAGGTGCAGCCCGCTGACGTCGAGGTCGAGGAACTTGCCGTGCCGGCCGGCGCCGGTGACCTCTGCCCCGGCGAGAGCTGACAGTGGCGGATCGAACGTCTTCACCGCATTGATGGCGGCGACGTCGGTGCGCATGACCGACCGTCCGACCGCCCGCTCGCGCAGGAAGGTGGCGAGCGCCTCTACTTCAGGTAGCTCCGGCACGCCGTCGAGGGTAGTCCGGCCGTGGACTCTCGCGGCGCCGACGAAACACTCGGCTTTTCCTCCGCTGCGTACGCTGGCGGCGCCGCGCAGCGTCCCGCAGCCAGGAGAGGTTGGGTCGAGCGGACCTCAGGAAGTCGTGGCTGCGGTTTCGTCCCACCAGCGCGGGAACGTGACGCCCGTGGTGGCGTGGCAGCGATAGCCGTTCGGGTTCTTGGCCAGGTACTGCTGGTGGTAACCCTCGGCGTAGTAGAACTCGCCCGCCGGCTCGATCTCGGTCGTGATGGCGCCGTAGCCGAGTTCGTTCAGCTTCGCGCCGAAAACCTTGGTGGCCTGTTCGGCGACCGCCTTCTGCTCCTCATCCGCGTAGTAAATGGCGGAGCGATACTGCGTGCCGAGGTCGTTGCCCTGGCGCATGCCCTGCGTCGGGTCGTGCACCTCGAAGAACTTGGCAACCAACTCGGCGTAGCTGACCTGCTGGGGGTCGTACACGACCAGGACCGCCTCGGTGTGCCCGGTGCGTCCGCTGCACACCTCTTCGTAGCTCGGGTGTCCGGTGTAGCCGCCCGCATACCCGACTGCAGTGGTCCATACCCCGGGCTGGTTCCAGAACACCTCTTCGGCGCCCCAGAAGCAGCCGAGGCCGAACACCGCCTGCTTGAGTC
>DATFTS010000269.1:0-5018 GCA_035261645.1 Jatrophihabitans sp.
AGGTACTTTGCCGCCGGCCACGCTGCGCGCGGACGCGCGCCGGTGGGCCAACCAGCTGCGCAGTGCGGGCGTCAACGTGAACCTCGCGCCGGTGATGGACACCGTGCCGGCCGGTTTCGGATCCAACCCGCCGATCGGTGACCTGGACCGCGAGTACGGGCACACAACCGCAGTGGTGGCGGCCCACGGAGACGCCTACGCCGAAGGGATGGCCGACGCGGGCATCGACGCCACCGCCAAGCACTTCCCGGGCCTAGGCCGCGTGCGGGGCAACACCGACACGACAAGCGGGGTCACCGACACGGTCACCCCACGGCACGGCGGCTTCTTGATGCCGTTCCAGTCCGCCGTCCAGACGGCGAAGGTGCCGTTCGTCATGATGTCGACCGCGATCTACGCCCGGATCGACCCCGGCGTGCCGGCGGCGTTCTCGGGCACGATCGTCACCGGGATGTTGCGCGGCGACCTCGCATTCCGCGGGCTGATCATC
Source organism: Jatrophihabitans sp. (assembly GCA_035261645.1). Lineage (GTDB taxonomy): Bacteria > Actinomycetota > Actinomycetes > Mycobacteriales > Jatrophihabitantaceae > Jatrophihabitans. The sequence goes on from DATFTS010000269.1 coordinate 491, forward strand.
AGCGACGACCTCGGCGCGGCGAAGCAGGTGGCGGGCTACTCCGTCGGCGGCCGGGCGGTGCGCTTCATCGCCGCCGGCGGGGACGTCGTTCTCACCGTGGACGCGACGCAGGCCGGGCAGATGGCGTCGGCGCTACTGACGCGGGCGGCGCGCGTGCCGGCGTTCAAGCGGAAGGTCGACGCGGCGGCGCTGCTCGTGCTCCAGGCGAAGCAGGCACGCGGCCTCCTCTGACGTGCTGCTCGCCGCTGCCCGGCGGCGGCGTATAGGTGTACTGGTCGTTCGGGTTGACGGCCGAGCGGCCGTAGGCGGTCGTGACCACGACGTCGACCTGACCGGCCGCGTGCGCGGGTGCAACCGCGGTGAGCGACGTCGGTGAGATCACTTTGACGGAGGTGGCTGCGGTGCCGCCGAAGCTGACCTGCGTCACCGAACGGAACATCGACCCGGTAACGGTCACCGTCTCACCACCTGCCGTCGAGCCGTCCGGGGGCGAGATCGCTGACACGGCGGGCGGCAGGACGTACTCGAACCGGTCGGCCTTCACGGCCGCCGTCCCGCCGTGGGTCGTGGTTATCCGGACGTCCACCCAGCCCGGTTCGTGCTGGGGCACGGTGACGTCCAGCCGGCGGGGCGAGAGCACCTTGTACGCGGCTGCGCGAACGCCGCCGAAGTAGACACCGGTGACGCTGGTGAAGTCGGTGCCACGGACGGTCAGGTGGCCGCCGCCGTGCGTGGCGCCGGAGTTGCGCGACAGGCCGTTGACCGTCGGCACCGGATCCGGGAAGTGCCCACCCGGCAACAGCAGCCTCGCGGTGTGGGTGAGCATCGACGAGATTGCCGAGCCGTAGTACCTGATCGGTCCGCGGGCGAGGATGGCGACCGTGTACCTGTCGCCGTTGACGAAGCCGGTGGTGTTGAAGTCGGCGCTGTGCGCGCCGTCGTCGTAGTCGTCGCCCCAGCCCTGCTTCACGCCGAACCCGGACGTCGCCGACGGGATGCCGAAGAACTGGTAGGTGCCGTCCGAGCCGTAGCGGGTGGCATGATGCATCTCGTTGATCAGCCATGGGCCGATGCGCGGCGCGGTCCGGACCTTGGCGTAGAACCGGACCAGCCCCATCGGGGTGATGTGCGTGTTGCCCCACCATCCGGGCCGGCTCGGGCGATAACCCAGGCCGGGCAGGTTGAACTGTCGCTTCACCCAGCCGATCAGCCCGTCGCCGCCCACGCGTCCGTAGAGTGCGGTGGCCATCGCATCGTCGGACTGCCGGATCATCTTCGACGCCATGCGCGCCGTGTTGCCGTACATCTGTCCGCGGTACAGCAGCCGGGTGGCGATGAACGCCTTCACCACCGACTCGGACGCGAAGACGCCGCCATAGTCGCCTGCGCCGTAGGTGGCGCCGGTGTGGGTGTCGAGCACCGCGATGCCGATGTGGTAGCCCTTGCTGCGCGCGTATTCGGCCGCGGCTTTCAGTACGTCGCCGCGTGTTGCTGCGCTTGCGGCTGTCGGCGCGATCGAGATCGACACCGCGCTGCCGGCAACCAGAGCGCTTACGGCAAGCACCGACCGGCGCGCGTAGGCCCGGTTTCCCCCACCCCACCAAAAGGATCTAATGGACTACACGAACCATATCCGGACATCACTGTCAAGACAGGGCGTCACGCCATCAACGCGGCATACCCCGGTTTGATGACGGAATTTATGATCGCGAGCCGCTCGTCAAAGCCGATGAAGGCGCTCTTCATCGCGTTGAGCGTGAACCACTGCAGGTCCGTCCACTCGTAACCGAACGCCTCCGCGAGCAGCGTCATCTCCCGGCTCATCGTCGTGCCGCTCATCAGCCGGTTGTCGGTGTTGACCGTCACCCGGAACTGCAGCCGGCGCAGCAGCCCGATCGGATGCTCGGCGATGGACTTCGCGGCCCCGGTCTGCACGTTCGAAGACGGGCACATCTCGAGCGGGATGCGCTTGTCACGGACGTACTGCGCGAGCCGGCCCAGCCGTCCTCCCGCCGTGATGTCATCGACGATGCGTACGCCGTGGCCGAGCCGGTCGGTGCCGCACCACTGGATGGCCTCCCAGATGGACGGCAGCCCGAACGCCTCACCGGCGTGGATCGTGAAGTGGAAGTTCTCCCGCCGCAGGTACTCGAACGCGTCGAGGTGCCGGCTGGGCGGGAACCCCGCCTCGGCGCCGGCGATGTCGAACCCCACCACCCCCTCGTCGCGGTACTTCACCGCCAGCTCGGCGATCTCGCGCGAGCGGGCGGCGTGCCGCATGGCGGTCAGGATCGCGCCGACCCGAATCGTCCGGCCGGCGGCCGCGGAGATCGCGGCGCCCTCACGAAAGCCGGACAGCACCGCCTCCACGACCTGCTCCAGCGAGAGCCCCTCCTCCACGTGCTGTTCGGGCGCCCAGCGCACCTCGGCGTACACGACGCCGTCCGCGGCCAGGTCCTCGACACACTCGCGCGCCACCCGGGAGAGCCCGGCGACGGTCTGCATGACCGCCACCGTGTGCTGGAACGTCTCGAGGTAACGCTCGAGCGAGCCGGAGTCCGCGGCGTCACGGAACCACCGGTCGAGCTCGGCTACGTTCGTCGTGGGCAGGCCCTGATACCCGATGCGCTTGGCAAGATCCACGATGGTGGACGCACGGAGGCCGCCGTCGAGGTGATCGTGCAGGAGCACCTTCGGCGCGGTCCGGATCGATGCGGCGTCCAACGCAACGGGCATGCCAGAAACGGTAGTCAGCGTGACAAGCGGCCCAACAAGGCGGCTGCCGCGCAGATCCCCGCAAGCGCCGAGCCGACGAGCACGCCGAAGTCGAGCCACAGGTTGGTGGGCGTACCGATCAGCAAACCGCGCAGCGCGGACACTTCGTAGCTGAGCGGGTTGACGCGACTGATCGCCTGCACCCAGCCGGGCATGAGGTGAACGGGATACAGCGCATTGGAGGCGAAGAACAGTGGCATGGTGATCGCCTGCCCGATGCCCATCAGCCGGTCGCGCTTGAGCACGATGCCGGCGATGGTCACCGAGAGGCAGGCGAAGAACGCGGCTCCGAGCACGACCACGACGATCACGCCGAGCAGCTTCAGCGGGTTCCAGGTGAGGCTCACGCCGAGGATCGCTGCCACGATGACGACGATCAGCGCCTGGGCGACGGCGCGCACGCCCGCGGCGAAGGCCTTTCCGGCGACGAGCGCCGCTCGCGGCGTCGGCGTGACCAGCAGCTTGGTCAGCACGCCGGAATCGCGCTCCCAGATGATCATGATGCCGTAGAAGATCGCCACGAACAGGGCCGACTGCGCGATGATGCCGGGCGCGAGGTAGTCGAGATAGGGCACCTTGCCGGTGGGGATCGCCCGAATCCGGCTGAACGTCTTGCCGAAGATCACCAGCCAGAGGATCGGCTGGATCGCGCGGGTGACCAGCTCGGATCGGTCGTGCTTCAGGCGCTGCAGCTCGACGATGCAGAACGTCATGATGCGCGAGAGCAGCTGGCCGGCCCGGCTGGCGAGCGTCGGCTCAGCCCATACGGCGGGCGGTGCGACGGGTGGAGCGGACACTGGCGAGCCCTCCCTTCTCGTTCTCGTCGAGGCTGCCGCCGGTGTAGCGCCGGAAGACGTCCTCGAGGCTTGCGTCCGGGCCGATGCCCGCCTTCAGGTCGGCCGGCTCGCCGACCGTCCGCAAGGCGCCCTGGTGCATCAGTGCCACCCGGTCACAGAGCAGATCGGCCTCTTCCATGTAGTGCGTGGTGAGCAGGACAGTCATGTCGTACTCGCGCTGCATGTCCAGCACGTGCTTCCAGACACTGTCGCGGGCCACCGGATCGAGGCCCACGGTCGGTTCGTCGAGGACCAACAGCGCGGGCCGGTTGACCAGCGCCTGCGCGAGCTCGAGACGGCGCACCATGCCGCCTGAGTACGTGGCGGCGAGCCGCTCGGCGGCGTCGCTGAGCTGCATCATGGCGAGCACCTCGTCGACGCGTTGTTTGCGCTCCGAGCGCGGGATGTCGAACAGCCGGGCGAACCACATGACGTTCTCGCGACCGGTCAGCGCGCCTTCGACCGACAGCTGTTGTGGCACGTAGCCGATCCGTCTGCGCACGCTCATCGCCTGGCGCCGGACGTCCAGGCCGAAGACATGCACCGAACCTTCCTGCAGCGGCAGCAGCGTGTTGATCAGCCGGATGGTGGTTGTCTTACCGGCGCCGTTGGGCCCGAGCAGCCCGAAGCACTCGCCGGGGGAAACCTGCAGACTCAGCCCGTCGACGGCAAGGTGGTCGGCGAAGCGGTAGGTCACGTTCGCGATCTCAATGGCGGGTCGGGTCATCGCTGCTCCGGACCCAGTTCGGCAGCCAGCCGCGCCAGCGCCGGCAGCGCATGCGCGATGCAGGCTTGATCGTCGGGATCAAGAGCGGCGATCGCATCGGACATCGCGTGTGCGCGCGCGTCCAGCCAGCGGTCGACCTGGCGCCCTGATGCGGGCGTGAGATGCAGGTGGGCGATGCGGCGGTCTGCGG
>DATFTS010000270.1:0-4301 GCA_035261645.1 Jatrophihabitans sp.
GCCGCGCACAGCCGAAGGGATCCGCCATGCGCCTCGACACCAAGCAGGCCAAGAGAACCTTGCGCGCCCGCGCGCGGTGTGGCCTCATCCTGCTCGTGGTGGCGATCTGCGCCGCGGGCGCGACGGCTGATCACCTGCGCCCAACGCAAGCGGGTCCGACACCGAAGGCCGCCGCGATCGCACACGCGAAGACGCCGGGCGGCGTGGACAAGGACGCGTTCGGCAGCCCGGAACCCCGAAGTGCCACCACAGGTCCCGGCTACACCTTCCTGCAGGCGAATCTGGACGCGCAGACGCCGGCCGGGTTTCAGGTATGGGTCAGCCCGCGCGCCGCCCACCACTCGACCATCGTCAAGAACGCGGCAGCTGCGGTGCGTGACCTGCGCAGGCTCGGCGTCAAGATCCGCTGGCGCGGCTCTGGTGCTCCGCCCGACGGGGAAGGTGTGATCGTGCTGCGCGAGGGCCGCAAGGGCTGCGGCAGTACCACCTCCGTCATCGGCATGACGTGGACCTACTCGCACGCCCTGCCCTCCGGTGAGCGTTATGCGTCCGGCGCCGGCGTTTGGCTATGCCCGCGGCTGTTCGACATGGGCGCCTGGGCAACCGCCGCCACCATCCGCCATGAACTCGGCCACGCCATCGGACTCGGACACACCAACTACCGCTACGACGGCTCGTACCAGATCATGAATGCCACCTTGCAGGGCGGCGTTCGCGCCTATGGCGCAGGCGACCAAGCCGGACTGCGCCGCCTCGTCGCCAACACCCGGAGGATCAAGTCACAGATCCCGCCGCTGGGAAACCTCGACGGCTCGAGCTATCAATCAGACGGCACCATCAAGTTCCACGGCTGGGCACTGCTGCAGTACTACCCGAGCGCGGCGGTCACCGTCACGCTCACCGATAACGGCACCGTCATTTACCGCGGCAACACACCGGTCGAGCGCAAAGACATCAATCGGCGCTACGACCCGGGCACCGACACGCACGGATACCGGTTCACCATTCCCTGGACCGGCGGTAGCCACAACTTCTGCGTCATCGCCCAAGCCACCGACCACCCGGACGCCACCACTCAACTCGGTTGCGTCACCTGGCACGACTGACCGCAGCGCAAAAGCTTCCGGGTTATTGAACAGCCAAATCCCTGGTGCACACGCCCTTTGCGTCAAAGGGGCGCCTTCGAATTGCGCGAATGCCCTCAAGGATGTTTACTTCTCGTCAAGTCACGATTACGGTGCGTTATTAGCACTACAGAACGTAACCATCTGAACGGCTCCGCTCATAGCAGTAACGAGGAGGTTTGCAGTGGGGTGTGGTGACCAGGCGAGCCAACTAGCCGTCAAGACCGCTGAGCCATAGCGAGGAATCAGCCCACTAAAAACGCGGCGACGCGTCCTGACGCGCGCCGACGGTCGATTTCGATCTAAACGCCGACGTCTTTCAGGGCAAAGCTCACCTGGACCGGAGGAGCACCGATCCCGGCGCGCCGACCTAGGTGAATGCCGTCGATCTCAGAACAGACCCGAATGGAGAATTCAATGTTGTGCTGCGCCAAAGGTGAGAACGGTGACCGGCGTTGACGCGGCGCTGCCGCCGGTAACGATCCGGCGGCCCCGGCCGCGACCAACCAGACCGCGACCAACCGTCTGGCCGACCGACGCGGAGCTCACCGACGACCTTGCCTCCGCCAAGATCGGCGACGAAGCCGCCTTCGGGCGCGTTTACCGCGCTGTGCAACCAGGTTTGCGCCGTTATCTGACCGCGCTGGTCGGCGCTGACGCCGATGACATCGCCGCAGAGACGTGGGCCCAGGCCGTCCGAGGCTTCGACAAGTTCCGCGGCGACATCGACGGGTTCCGTGGCTGGATGGCAAGGATCGGCCGGCATCGAGCGATCGACCACCTCCGGGCCACGGCGCGACGGCCCATTGCCGCAGCGACAGACGAGGTTCTGGTCGACTGGGCGGCCCAGGCCGACACCGAAGCAGCGGTTATCGAGGGCATCTCTACCCAGCGCGCCCTTGCACTCATCGCCCGCTTGCCTGCCGATCAGGCCGAGGCCGTGCTGCTCAGGGCCGTCATGGGGCTGGATGCCGCAGCGGCGGGCGCGGTACTCGGAAAGCGACCCGGCGCGGTACGAATGGCTGCTCACCGTGGCCTGCGGGCATTGGCCGCGGGCCTGGCCGACGGCGTCGACGCGAGGCAGCGTGACGTTTCCGCGCTCGCCATCGGTGACGAGGTGAGATGAGTATGTCCAGCGAACATGACCTCAGCCGTGCCGACGCCGAGCGGTTGCTCGCCGGCGGCTCAGCCGGGCCCGCCGAGCTCACCGCGCTGCTGCGTGCAGCGACGGCTCAGCCCAGCTGGGATGAGCTCACTGGGCAGGAACGCGCCGTCGAGGTGCTGCGGGCAGCTCGTCTCCACCCCGCCCCCACACCCGGGAGACGCAAGATGATCAAGACAATTCTCACGCAGCTCGCCGCGGCGAAGGTCGCAATTGCAACCGCGGCCGTGGCCGTGGCAGCCACCGGCGGAGTCACGCTCGCCGCGGCGACCGGCACGCTGCCCAGCACGCACGCCGAGGCCACGGCATCGCTCGAAGCCGGAGCAGCGCTCGGGCCGACCTCCAGCGCCACGGCGACCAACACTGCAACGCCCACAGACACCGCCGCGCCCACTGACACTGCAACGCCCACCGACACCGCCGTCCCTACAGGCACCGCAGTCCCGACCGACACCGCGACGCCGCCGTCGACTCCGGCGCCTACCGAGGGGCCGACGGCAACAGACACCGCAACATCGACCGAGACGCCGACGGCTCCCAGCACCCCGTCGCCCACCACGAGCAAGACCCACCGCCCGCATCCCGATCCCGTGCTGGTCAAGCTCTGCTACCGGTTCGAGGACGTCTCAGCGAGCGGGCAGTTGCAGCTCACCAGCCCGACGTTCAGCCTCCTGATCACCGCCGCCGGCGACTCCTCAAACGTCGCGTCGTTCTGTACCCGCCTGCTAGCGCAAGGCGACTAGCCAAGACAGCAGGCGCTGATCCAAAGAGTCATCTCATCTAGATCCATACGCTGCGGCAGCGGGGAGCCGCGATTGCGCCGAACCCGGTATCCGTGTTCGCCGACGTCGGAGGTATCCCCGTGACGGCTTGTCATCCGATCGCAGCTGAGCCGACCGCCGGCGACGACCTGGTCGTCAGCCATTTGCCGCTCGTCGCGCAGATCGTGCGAGATGTCATGCGCCGACTCCCGACGCACGTGAACCGCGACGATCTCATGTCCGCCGGCACCTTCGCCCTGATGCTGGCCGCGCGCGGCTTTGATCCGGGTCGCGGCGCGGCGTTCGCAGGGTTCGCCGCGATCCGCGTCCGCGGCGCGATCATGGACGAGCTGCGTGCGATGGACTGGGCCACCCGGAGCGTCCGCACCAGGGCCAGGGAGGCGGAATCGGTCAGCAGCATGCTGTCCGCGCGCCTGCACCGGTCGCCGACCCGCGAAGAAGTAGCCCAGGCCATGGGCGTGTCCGTCAGCGCGCTCGACGCGGTGCACAGCGACGTGCAACGCGCCTCCGTGCTCAGTCTGCACAGCTTCACCGCGGACGAGCTCGGTGAGCTCGCCCCGAGTTCGGACGACACACCTGACGCGGTCATCCTGCGCCGTGAGCAGCTCGGCATCCTGTGCAATGCGATCGCTGAACTGCCAGAGCGGATGCGCATCGTCATCGAGCGGTACTTCTTCGAGCAGAGGAATGTCGCTGCGATTGCAAGCGAACTCGGCCTGAGCGTGTCTCGGGTGTGGCAACTGCGCACTGAGGCGCTGCAGCTGTTGCGCGCCGGCATGCAAGCGTGTGGCGTCGGTCCGGCGCAGACGCCGACGACTTCTCCGTCCCCGAACCCGGCGGCGATGCGACGGTCCTACCGTCGCGCGGTCGCCAACCTCTCTGCAAAAGACCTCTGCATGAACAACGCGGCCGGTGAAACGTTGCGCAGGTTCCTTACCGCGCTGACGCCTTACCTCGTCGGCCCACAGAGTTCGGGATCTGCGCCGTCCGCGCTGTCAAACCGTGGTGATCGTCAACCGGTGAAGGGCAACCGTCCTGGTCCGCGCGTGCGGCGCCGTTCGCCAGTACTCGCGTGCGTGCCCGAGCGGATAGCGGAGCCGTCGCACCAGCCCGCCAACTTTCCAAATGAGTCAGCATGACCGCCCGCAGTCACCCCGTCCTTTCCTCAATCGCGACGCTGCTGCTCCTTGCAGCAGGCACCGCGGCGGCGTCGATCGCAAGCCCGGCAGCGGC
>DATFTS010000271.1:0-1810 GCA_035261645.1 Jatrophihabitans sp.
GCCGACGACCGCGACACCCGCGGGTTCATCTCGATGACGATCATCCGGCCGTCCGCCGGGTCGATCGCGAACTGGATGTTGCAGCCGCCGGTGTCGACGCCCACTTCGCGCAGCACGGCGATGCCGAGGTCGCGCATGTGCTGGTACTCGCGATCGGTCAGCGTCATCGCCGGTGCCACGGTGATCGAGTCGCCGGTGTGCACACCCATCGGGTCGAGGTTCTCGATCGAGCACACGACCACGACGTTGTCGTTGCGGTCGCGCATGAGCTCGAGTTCGAACTCCTTCCAGCCGAACACCGACTCTTCGACAAGCACCTCGTGCACCGGGCTCGCGGCCAACCCCCGGGCCACCATGGTCGCGACCTCCTCGGCGTCGTGGGCAAGACCCGAGCCGAGCCCGCCCATCGTGAACGATGGACGGATCACCACTCGGTTGCCGACAGTCGCCGCGAACTCGATCGCCTCCTCGAGGGTGCCGCACACCTGCGAGGCGGGCACCTCACCGCCCGCACGGCGCACGATCTCCTTGAACCGCTGCCGGTCCTCACCGCGCTGGATGGCCTCGATGTCGGCGCCGATCAGCTCGACGCTGTACTTCTCCAGCACGCCGGACTCGTGCAGGTTGACGGCCAGGTTAAGAGCTGTCTGCCCGCCCAGGGTGGCGAGCAGCGCGTCAGGGCGCTCCTTCGCGATCACCCGCTGGACGAACTCCGGCGTCAGCGGCTCGACGTAAGTCGCGTCGGCGAACTCGGGGTCGGTCATGATCGTCGCGGGGTTCGAGTTGACGAGGCTGACGCGGAATCCCTCGCTGCGAAGGACCCGGCAGGCCTGCGTTCCGGAGTAGTCGAACTCGCACGCCTGTCCGATCACGATCGGTCCCGAGCCGATCACGAGGATGTGCTCGATATCCGTCCGTCGAGGCATCAGACAGGACCTTCCAGGAGCTCGACGAACCGGTCGAAGAGGTAGGCGGCGTCGTGCGGACCGGCCGCCGCCTCCGGGTGGTACTGCACGCTGAACGCTTGGGCGTCACGGGCGGCCAGCCCTTCGACGACGTTGTCGTTCAGGCACACGTGGCTGACCTGTACTGCGCCGAACTCGGTCTCGGCCGGGCGGTCGAGCGGGGCGTCTACCGCGAACCCATGATTGTGTGCCGTGATCTCGACCTTCCCTGTCGTGCGGTCCTGCACCGGCTGGTTGATGCCGCGGTGGCCGTAGCCGAGCTTGTACGTCCCGAACCCGAAGGCTCGCCCGAGAATCTGATTGCCGAAGCAGATGCCGAAGATCGGCACCCGGCGGCGTAACAGCTCGCGCACGGTGTCGACCGCCGCGTCGGCGGTGGCCGGGTCGCCGGGGCCGTTGGCGAGAAACACCGCGTCGGCGCCGGTGGCGATGACGTCCTCGGCGCGTGACGTCGAGGGCAGTACGTGTGACGTGATTCCCCGCTCGGCCATCCGGTGCGGCGTCATCGACTTGATGCCGTAGTCGATAGCCGCGACGGTGAACCGGTGCGTGCCGATGGCATCGACGACGTAGGGCTGCGGCGTCGTCACCTCGGCGGAGAGATCCGCGCCGAGCATCTTCGGCGAGTCCAGCACCTTCGCCAGCAGCGATTCGGGCTCGGTGTCGATGCTCGAGACGCCGCAGCGCATGGCCCCGCGCTCACGCAGGTGCCGCGTGAGCGCCCGGGTGTCGATTGCGCTGATGCCGACGATGCCGTGCGCCTCCAGGTCCTCGCCGAGTGAGCGGCGCGCACGCCAGCTGGACGGTCGACGCGCTGGGTCGCGCACGACGTAGCCCGCGACCCA
>DATFTS010000272.1:0-1673 GCA_035261645.1 Jatrophihabitans sp.
TCGGCGCCAACCCGGCGGACGTCCGCATCGTCGACGGCGTGGCACGGGCACTCGGCACCACGGCTGAGCTCGGCTGGGACGAGTTGGTGCGGACTGCCTACTTCCAGCGGGTCCACCTCTCTGCCGCGGGTTTCTACCGGACCGAAGGACTGCACTGGGACTCCGCCGCGTTCCAGGGCTCGCCGTTCAAGTACTTCGCCTACGGCGCCGCGGCCGCCGAGGTGGAGGTCGACGGCTTCACCGGCGCCTATCGGACGCGCCGCGTCGACATCGTCCATGACGTCGGCGACAGCCTGTCTCCGCTCGTCGACCTGGGCCAGATCGAGGGCGGATTCGTGCAGGGTGCCGGATGGCTGACACTCGAGGATCTGCGCTGGGACACCCGCGACGGCCGCTTCCTCACTCAGGCGGCGAGCACGTACAAGCTGCCGAGCTTCTCCGAGATGCCGGAGGCGTTCAACGTCACCTTGCTGCCGAACGCAACGGAGGACGGTGTCGTCTACGGCTCCAAGGCCGTCGGTGAGCCGCCGCTGATGTTGGCGTTCTCGGTACGCGAGGCGCTGCGTCAGGCGGCCGCCGCCTTCGGCCCGGCGGGCATCAGCGTCGAGCTCGACTCGCCCGCGACGCCCGAGGCGGTCTACTGGGCGCTGGACGCGGCGCGGTCGCGTCATCACGAGACGGCGGTCGGCGGGAACGGCCACGTGCCGACCGAACCGGTGTTGAAGGCGCCGAGTCATGTCTGACAACGCTGGTATGCCTCAGCAGACATGGGTCGATGCGGTGGCCGGGCTGCGGGCCCGGCGCGAACCGGGCGTACTCGTCACCGTGGCGTCGGTACGCGGCCACGCACCCCGCAAGGCCGGCGCGAAGATGGTCGTCGCAGCCGACGCGACATGGGGCTCCATCGGCGGCGGCAACATGGAGGCGGTTGCGATAGCTCGCGCGCGTGAACTGCTCGCCGCGCCGGCCGCCGAGCCCGAGATCATCACGTCCGCGCTGTCGGACAAGGCCCCGTACCAGCACGGCGTGCAGTGCTGCGGGGGCGAGGTGACGATGCTGCTGGAGCCACTGCTAGTGGTGCCCGCGGTAGCGATCTTCGGCGTGGGCCACGTCGGTCTGGAACTGGCGCGCATCCTTGCGCGGCACGATCTCGACCTGCACCTGGTCGACAGCCGGCCCGAGCAGCTCGCTGAGTCGCGGTTGGCCGTCCTTGGTGACGCCGTGGCGCGCGTGCACGTACATCACACGCCGGTGCTGCCCGAGATCGTCCTAGGCGAGCTCCCTCACGGCACGCACGTGCTGATCATGACCCACGACCACGCGGAGGACGCCGCGCTGTGTGACGCCGTGCTCCGGCGCGGTGAGTTCGGCTCGATCGGGTTGATCGGCTCGTCCACCAAGTGGTCCCGGTTCCGGCGCCGCCTTGCCGACGAGGGTGGCCACGACGAGCAGACGCTCACCCGGATCAAGACGCCGATCGGGCTGGCCGACATCAGTGGCAAGGATCCGGCGACGATCGCGGTGAGTGTCGCAGCCGACCTGCTCCGCACATTCGAGCGCGAGCACGCGGACGTGCCATGAGTGTGTTCCGTGGGCACGTGGTCGATACGCCGGACGACCCCTTCGCCGGCGGTGCACTGCGCAGCGAGGCGGACGCGGGCGTCGTCGTGAGC
>DATFTS010000273.1:0-6175 GCA_035261645.1 Jatrophihabitans sp.
GCCCACGGGCTGGGCACTCGGGGCCACGGCAGTGCTGGTAATCCTGTCCATCCCGCTGTTCTCGCTGCGCCTCGGCCAACTGGATGCGAGCACGAACCCGACCTCGGAGAGCATCCGCCGCGCGTACGACCTGATTGCGCAGGGCTTCGGCCCCGGCACGAACGGTCCGCTCACCGTCGTCGTGTCCTTCCCACCGGGCAACTCCACGCAGCAGAACCAGAACCTGCTCGGCCAACTGACCAACACGCTGCAGAAGACGCCGGACGTTGCGGGGGTGGGCGCGCCGACGGTCAACCAAGCGAACACGACGGCCGTCCTCAACGTCGTGCCGGCCTCCTCGCCGCAGGCAAGCGAGACGACCCACCTGGTCAACCAACTTCGCGACTCGGTTCTCCCCACCGTCCCGGCCCGGACGTACGTCGTGGGGACGACCGCCAGCTACGTCGACTTCACCGCGAAGATCTCACAACGCATCGTGTGGCTGATCGTCGTCGTGGTCTCGCTCGCGTTCCTGCTGCTCATGACCGCGTTCCGGTCGATTGTCATCGCCGCCAAGGCGGCCGTCCTCAACCTCCTGTCCGTCGGCGCCGCATACGGTGTCGTGGTCGCGGTCTTCCAATGGGGTTGGGGATCCAGCCTGGTCGGGATCCACGAGAAACTGCCGATCCCGGCTTTCGTCCCGATGCTGATGTTCGCGATCATCTTCGGGCTGTCGATGGACTACGAGGTGTTCCTCATCTCGCGCGTCCACGAGGCATGGACGAAGCTGAACGACGCGCATCGCAGCGTCGCCATCGGCATCGGCAGCACCGCACGAGTGATCACCACGGCGGCGGCCGTCATGATCGTGGTCTTCACGAGCTTCGTCCTCGACAAGGACCCGACCGTGAAGATGCTCGCGGTCGGAATGGCGGTCGCCGTGCTCATCGACGCGAGCATCATCCGGATGATGCTCGTCCCGGCAGTGATGTCCTTGCTCGACGCACGCGCATGGTGGCTGCCGAAGTGGCTCGATCGGTTGCTGCCGAACCTCGACGTCGAAGGCACCGAACACCTCGCCCGCATGGAAGCCGCGGAGGGCGAGCCACAGTTGATCGCCGAACACGCCGAGACTCGGCGGCGACACGCCGCCCGGTGACTGGGCTAGCGTGCCGGACCGCCAGCCTCGGCCTTATGCCGAATCGCCGCCTCCGGCTGGCCTATGCCGCATCGCCGCCTTCGGCCTGTGGGCCGAATCGTGGCCGCCGCCCAGAACCGTACTGTCGAACGCCATCTGGACGACCATGTTGGCGAACCCACGCGACATGAACGTCATGACCATCGGGTTGTTGTTGCCGAGGTTGTCGCACCACCGGAACGGGTTGTCGACGCACCCGCCGTCGGTGCCCGGCACAGTGCCTTCGAAGTTTCCGGTGTATCCGCCGAACAGGTCGACGTCGTTCTGCGTCTTACAGCAGTCCTGGCCGGTCAGTACGCCGCTGGCTGGAATGCCTGCCAGGTTGAAGTTGAACGCATCGGTTCCGACCGGCGAGAACAGCTCGTGGTTGAGACCGTTCGCGCTGAAGTACTGGATGGCCTGATCGCGTGCGACCTGCGATGGCTGGTAGACCTGCTGCGGGAACGTCGTCGAGACCGTTCGGCTGAACAGGTCGACACCGGCCGGGTCGAGGACGCCGACGACGTAGTTCGGCGTCGCGGTCACGTCGGCGTCGAGGTCGTAGCCGATCTTGCCTAGTTCGCTCGGGCTGAGGTTGTTGACGTAATTCATCGAGCCCAGTAGGCCGAGTTCCTCGCCGCCGAACCAGATGAAGCGCAGCTTGTTGCGTGGGTGCACCTTGCGCATCATCTGGGCGATGTCGAGGATCGTGGCCGAGCCGGACGCGTTGTCCAACATCCCTGCGCCGTAGATCGCGTCGAGGTGCGCGTCGACCACCAGGACGTGGTTGGGGTCGCCGCCGCGGGAGTCGGCGATGACGTTGTAGTCATCGGCGTTGGGGTTGACGACCGCCTTGATGTCGATGTTCACGACCGGCAGCGCCGTGCTGTTCTGGACGGCTTGGTTGTACTGGTTGTAGAGGTCGTTACCGATCGCGAACGACGTGAACGCAACTGGAATGGTCGGGACGATGCGGTTGCCGTTAGCGTCCGAGAGGCTGCCGCTGATGACGTCGGTACGGCCCGGGTTGCCCTCGTTGAAGATGATCACGCCGCTTGCTCCGGCAGCCTGCGCGTTCAGCACCTTGACACCGAAGTTGCAGGTGCCGCGCTGGATCAACGCCACTCGACCAGAGACGAAGTTGCTGAAGTCGGCAGCCGTGCAGCCGCTCGCCGAACTCGGCGTCTGGGTGGGCGGAATAACGGTGCCACCCACCGGCTGGACAGCAGCCGTCGTGGTGCCGGTGCTCTGGCCGGCGTTCCAGTCGCTAGCGAGCGTGTAGTCGTGCGCCGTGGGCGACACCTCGCGGAAGGTGGGAGGCGCACTGAACGCGAAGTAGAAGAACTTGTAGGTCTGGATGGTGACGTCGTAACCCCACTGCCGCATCAGGTTCGCGACGTAGTCGACCGATGCCTTGTAGCCCGGCTCGCCCGAGTTGCGCGACGGATGACCGTCCGGCCCTGGGTTGGCGTCGGCGATCGCCTGGAACGCCTTCATGTGCTGCCAGAGATCGTCGGTCTTGATGCAGGGCAACAACTTGGCCGGTGTGTCGTTCACGCGGCTGGCGCAGCTAGCCGAATTGTGGTCGGCCGCCGTTGACGGTCGCGCCGCGGCCGGTGCAATCGTCGCCACTGCGACGGTGATCGCAGCCACTGCGACAGGTACGAGCCACAGAAGCGGCGGCCGCCGCCGCTTTTGACCTTGCGACATCGGATCACCCGTTCCGGACCATGACACGACAGTTCGCGCCAAGTTGACCTAATGGTCAAACCGTGCCATACCGCCGATCGCCGCGCCAGACCTGTGAAGTGGTTGGGTGTGGCCTCGGTGCAGCTCAGCAGTGGACGCCGCGCACCATGGAAGGAGGACCGCCTTCCCATACCCGGCAGCGAGGGAGCCCATGAGCGCCAGATCAGCGAGGCACGACGAGTGGCGCGGGTAGGCCACGTCGATGAGCATCGTCGACCACCTGCTCAACGTGCGCGGGGTGCCGGTGTACCTCGTTGTCGGGGCACTGGTGTTCGCCGAGGACGCGCTGTTCATCGGCTTCGTCGTTCCCGGCGAGACGGCCGCGGTGCTGGGCGGGGTGATCGCCAGTCGCGGCCACGTGTCGTACGCGCTCATCGCGTTGACCGTCGTCCTGGCCGCCATCGTCGGTGACAGCGTCGGCTACGAGATCGGCCGCCGCTTCGGGCCGCGCCTGCTGCGCGTTCGGCTGCTCGACAAGCGACGCCAGCGTCTGGAGAGCGCCCAGGACTTCCTGCGTCGAAGGGGCGGCATCGCGGTGTTCCTCGCCAGGTTCGTGGCGTTCTTCCGCGCGGTGATGCCGGCGTTGGCCGGCGCGTCTCAGATGCACTATCGACGCTTCCTCGTCTACAACGCCGCCGGCGGGATCGTCTGGGGCATAGGTTTCACGCTGCTCGGCTACTTGGCCGGAAACTCCTACCAGGCGGTCGAAAAGACGGCTGGGCGAGGGGTGGCGATCGGGGTGCTCGTCGTGGTCGTCATCGCGCTGATCGTGTGGCGCGTGCGCGCACACCGTCGCGAACGCGACAACTCCTCGCCAACCGACGACGATCGGGGCTAGTCGCTGCGGCGCGGGATCACGGTGAGGACGCGAACGATGTGTTCGCGGAACTCGGCCATGTAGTCCCTGAGGAACGTCGCCACCGACTCGTCCGTGACCTCGCCGCCTTCGGTGAAGACCTGCGGCGAGTACTGGATATACGCCTCGGGCGAGGTCATCTGTCGGGCGTTGCAGAAGCTGAGCACGGCGCGCAGGCTCTGCTGACCTACCGCCGTCCCGATGGGGCCGATCGACGCGCCGATCACCGCCGCCGGGATGTGGTGGAAGGAGTTCTTCCCCCACGGCCGCGACGCCCAGTCGATCGCGTTCTTCAGCGCGCCAGGAATTGAGCGGTTGTACTCCGGGGTCACGAACAGGACCGCGTCGGCCTGTGCGACCGCATCCTTCAGTCCCCGCGGTTCGGGTGGGTAGTTGTCGTCAAAGTCCGGGCTGTACAGCGGCAAGTTGCCGATGGAGATCTCGGAGAACTCGAGGTCGTCAGGTGCCAGCCGGATCAGGGCACGGGAAAGGACCCGGTTGATCGACTTGGAGGACAGGCTGCCGATGAAGTAACCGACCTTGTAGGACGTCATGGCGACGCACCATCCCGGGCCAGCGGATGCACTGGTTGGCGCTCCAAAGTCATTGAAGCACGGGCCGCGGAATCGACGCCCCATCCCTGGAGGTTCACTTGGGTATGGCTGATCTTGCGCTGTCCATTCTCGATCTTGCTCCGGTGCGGCACGGCGAGACCCCGCGGGAGAGCTTCGAAACGAGCGTGGCGCTCGCCCGGCTGGCGGAAGACGCCGGCTATCTGCGCGTTTGGTACGCAGAGCACCACAACATGCCGGCCATCGCGTCCTCGGCCACGAGTGTGCTGATCGCGCACGTCGCCGCGCAGACCGAGCGGATCAGGCTGGGCGCCGGGGGCGTCATGCTGCCAAACCATTCACCTCTCGTGATCGCCGAGCAGTTCGGGACGCTCGCCGCCCTGCACCCGGGCAGGATCGATCTCGGGCTCGGGCGGGCACCAGGCTCGGACCGCTCGACCATGTACGCGCTGCGCCGCAGCCCGGCGTCAGCGGACACATTCCCGCAGGACGTACTGGAGTTGCAGGGCTATTTCAGCGACGAATCCCGCGTGCCGGGTGTGCACGCCTACCCGGGCCGCGGCTCTCAGGTGCCGCTCTACATTCTGGGCTCCTCGCTGTTCGGCGCAACGCTTGCCGCCGCGCTGGGGCTGCCGTACGCGTTTGCGTCGCACTTCGCACCGGCCGCATTGCACGAGGCGGTTGCCGCGTACCGGCGCGACTTCCAGCCCTCCGAGCAGCTCCAGCAGCCATACGTGATCGCCGGCGTCAACGTCATCGCCGCGGACACCCAGGCTGACGCGGACGAGCAGTTCCACCGCGCGAAGCGGGCGCGAGTGCGCGCGCTCGCGCGTCCCGGACTGCGCCTCACCGACGACCAGGTCGACGCAGTCCTGTCCTCGCCCGAAGGCGCGCAGATCGAGCAGATGCTGCGGTACTCGGCGGTCGGCCGTCCCACCGAGATCCGCGAGTACCTCGAGAACTTCGCCAAAAGCGCCGACGCCGACGAGCTGATCGTGGCGTTGCAGTCACCGGCCGCCGATGCGCGGCTGCACTCAGCCCAGCTTCTCGCGACAGAGATGATCGGGTAGCCGGCCCGGTAGTCATGGCCGCAATGTATGGGTTTGCGGCCTTTCTCCCTTGACGCGTTCGGCCGCTGGGTTCCGGCCTTGCCGACCGACCGGAGCGTGTTGACGGAAATCCCTGTTGACGGAAATCCCTGTACGCGTACGCCTCTGCGACCGATCTCCGTAATAGAGGGACTCGCGCAGCGGCTGCTGCCGCGCACAGCCGAAGGGATCCGCCATGCGCCTCGACACCAAGCAGGCCAAGAGAACCTTGCGCGCCCCCGCGCGGTATGGCCTCATCCTGCTCGCGGTGGCGATCTGCGCCGCGGGCGCAACGGCTGATCACCTGCGCCCAGCGCAAGCGGGTCCGGCACCGAAGGCCGCCGCGATCGCACACGCGAAGACGCCGGGCGGCGTAGACAAGGACGCGTTCGGCAGCCCGGAGCCCCAAAGGGCCACCACAGGTCCCGGCTACACCTTCCTGCAGGCGAATCTGAACGCGCAGACGCCGGCCGGGTTTCAGGTCTGGGTCAGCCCACGCGCCGCCCACCACGCGACAATCGCTAAGAACGCGGCAGCCGCGGTACGTGACCTGCGCAAGCTCGGCGTCCAGATCCGCTGGCGCGGCGACGGCGCCCCGCCCAACGGGGAAGGTCTGATCGTGCTGCGCGAGGGCCGCAAGGGCTGCGGGAGTAGCACGTCCGTCATCGGCATGACCTGGACCTACTCGCATGCCCTGCCCTCCGGTGAGCGTTATGCGTCCGGCGCCGGCGTCTGGTTATGCCCTCGCCTGTTC
>DATFTS010000274.1:0-4565 GCA_035261645.1 Jatrophihabitans sp.
TCGGCTGGATACCCGAGGCCGATCAGATAGACGCAGAGGTATCCGTCAGGGAAGTCCAGCACGCGCTGCGCCTGCTCCTGGTCCATCACGGCAGAGTGCCCTGACCCTATGCCGAGGTCGGTCGCTTCGAGCATCATGTTCGCCGTCGCCTGTCCGAAGTCGTACAGCATCCACTCGCGATGCCTCTCGTCTTCCGGCGTCTGGCCGACGAGCGCGATGGTTGCCGCGGAGGAGGCGATGTGCTTGCCGCCCACCTCCCACACCTTCGACAGCTCGACGAGTTGATCTCGGTCGGTAAGGACGACAAAGTTCCACGGCTGCCAGTTGCCCGACGATGGTGCCCGGCGCCCAGCTTCGAGGATTCGCTCGAGGTCCGGACGGTTGATGGGTTGAGCGGTGTATTGCCGCACGTTCCGGCGCGCCCGAATGGCGTCCCAGGTCTCCATCACCCGGTTCTACGCCGACCCAGCCGCCGTCGCCAGGGAGCTCGACGAACCACCAACATCAGCGAGGGGCCGGACGCCGTGCCACGATGACGCGACCGGCCTAACCGACCGGCGCCGCAGCCCGCTGGCAGGCCGCCGCGCCATGACACCTCTCCAGCGACATCAACTGCTTGTGCAGGGCCTGCAAGCGCACGGCAGAGAGCTTCGGCGCCAGGTTGTTCAGCTCCGAGGGGTCGCGTCGCAGGTCGTAGTACTCGCGCTCGCCGGTCACGTACTCGACGTACAAGAAGTCGGTAGCGCGCATGGCTTCATAGCTCGGCGGGTTTCCCCATCGCGAAGACTGCCTGTCCGGATCCCTGGGATCGATGGCGGGCCCGTGGTGCTCGATGAGGACGGTGGTCTGCCAGGTTGTCGGTGGCCTGGCCCCGTGCAGCAGGGGTAACAAGCTGACTCCGTCGGGTCGGTCGGTCGGTTTCGCACCGGCGATCGTCAGGAACGTCGGGGCCAGGTCGATGCTCGACGCGAGCGCTGCCACCGTGTGTCCGGCAGGCACGCCCGGACCAGTGACCACCAGTGGGACCTTGATGTCGGTATCGAACGCCGTCGTCTTGCCGAGCAACATCCGATACTCGCCATGATGGAAGCCGTTGTCGGAGCTGAACACGAAATACGTGTTACGCAGCTCTCCGGTCTTGGCTAGTAACTGCTCGAGCTGCGCGATCATGCGGTCGACCGATTGCACTGCTTCGACCCGTCGCCGGAACGCGACGTCGAGCGATTTGATGTCGGCCGCTGACAGGGGCGGCAGTTGCTTCAGCCAATTCGGCGCGTTCGCCGGCGTGTGGTCGAATGCTGGACCACGCGGCGCACCGAGGGTGGGGAACGTACCCACGTCCTGCGGCGCCGGAACCCACGGCAGGTGCGGGATGAAGGTGGCTACCTCGAGCGCGAACGGCTTCCCTGCGGAGTGTGCGCCCTGGATGAACTGCGACGCCTTCTGCGTGAGCACAGTGTTCAGGTAATCCTTCGGCTTCGCGCCGTAATAGACCTGCTTACCGTTCTCGTTGAGCCAGTACTTGTACTCGGGATAACCGTTCCCGGCGACATCCCAGGTGTCCCAGCCTGCAGCCGGCGTGAACTGCGACTCGTACCCGTTGAGGTACTTGCCCATGATCCCGGTTCGGTAGCCGGCGGCGTGCAACGCGATGGCAAAGCTCTTCCGGGCGTCGCCGAAGCGGTTGTAACCCGCATATCCGCCGTCTGCGCCGACGTTCGTGAAAATCCCGTTGTTGTGCGGATACTGCCCGGTGAAGATCGCCGTTCGCGATGGACAGCACAGCGAGTCGACCACGAAATAGTTCCGGAACGTGGTGCCGCTGTTGGCCAGTGCTTGCACGTGCGGCATATAGGGAACCAGGTTCATCGAGAGGTCGTCGGTGAGGATGAAGACGATGTTCGGCCGCGAGCCCGGTTGCCCGACCGCCGTCGGCTTGGACGATTGCGACGAACTGTCTGAGCACGCGGTCGCGACAAGGCACAGGCTCGCGAGGAGTGCGAGCACGCGCCACGCCGCCGGAGAGGCACGAAGCATGCCGCAATGGTGCCGTCGAGATCATGACGGCCACATGAGCTCTGCTCAGCAGGTCCCTAACTCGGAGCACTCTGCTCGCCGATCCCGCTTGATGCAACCGAACGGTTGCGATAAAGTCGCAACTGAACGGTTGCTATTCGTCTTGGAGGTTGTCGTGGGATTTCCTGATCGCATCGAGCGGACCGTCGAGCTGGCTCAGCCGCCGAGCGCCGTCTGGGCGGCTCTTACCACCGCCGAGGGTCTGGGGAGCTGGTTCGGCGAGGAGGCAGTGATCGACCTGCATCCCGGCGGCCCGGCCCGGATGAGCTGGGAGAACGGGTTCGCCGTCGACATGCGCGTCGAGCGAGTGGAGGAACCCCACGTGTTCGGTTACACGTGGCAGATCTACGGCCTGCCGAAGGACGATCCGCGCCGGACCTATGTGGAGTTCACACTCGAACCCGCGGGTTCGGGAACGCGGTTGACGGTAGTCGAGACAGGCTTCGCCCAACTGCCCGAGGACGCCTTCCGCGGGGCCTACGAAGGCAACACGAAGGGCTGGGCCAGCGAGCTGGATGAACTGGCGCGTTACCTCGATGCCGCCTGACATCGAGGCGATCGCCGAACAGGTCTTCACCGCTCTCGCCGACCCGACCCGCCGCGCGATCCTTGCGGCACTGGCTTCGGACGGGCCGGCCACGGCGACCGATCTCGCCGATCGTCTTCCGATCACCCGGCAGGCGATCGCGAAGCATCTGGCGCTGCTCGCCGAGGCCGGCCTGCTGACAGCGGAACCCGGCGAACGCCGCCGGGTGCGGTACCGACTGCATTCGGCGCCGATGCAGGTGGCGCAGCAGTACTTAGCAGCACTTGCGCGCGACTGGGACCGCCGGCTGGACGCGCTGAAGCTGCACCTTGACCGGTTGCCTGGCGCAGCAACGAAGCGATAAATCGAAGGAGGACGTCATGCTCGATCAGCGAAGCCCAGCGCTCGTCATACCCGCAAACGTTCGCCGCGCTACCGGCGTCGCGGCGCTTACCGCTGCCTGCTGGGCAGTCGCCATCCGACAGATGCACGGCATGAACATGGGCGTCGCGACCGAGCTGGGTTCGTTCGTGTCGTTCGCCGGCCTCTGGGTGGCGATGATGGCGGCGATGATGCTGCCCGGTGTCGTGCCGGCGGCGGCACGGCAGGCCACTGGGCGTTCGGCGGCTCTGTTCGTCGGCAGTTATCTTGCCGTCTGGTCACTCGCCGGCGTCCTTGCGTACGTGTTGTACCGCCCGCACGGCTCAACGGTCGCCGGCGCCTTGGTGATCGCAGCCGGCGTCTACGAGCTGACGCCGGCGAAGCACTACTTCCGGCGACGCTGCCGGGAGAGCGTCAGATCCGGATCTCGGCTGGGTCTGTGCTGCGTCGGCTCGAGCGTCGGACTGATGCTGATGCTGACCGCTCTTGGCTTCATGAACATCTTGTGGATGTCGGTGATCGCCGTCGTCGTCACGGCACAAAAGCTGCTGGGCCGCAAGCTCGCCGTGGACGTGCCGCTCGCGCTGGCCATCGTCGCACTTGGCTTTCTGGTCGTCGTGGCTCCGACAGCAGTTCCCGGACTCACGCCGACCATGTGAACCGTCCCCCGTCTTGACAGAGCCCGTCTTGAAATAAAGGAGAGATCAAATGACCGCTACCCACAGGACCGGAACGCGGGAAGAGTGGCTCGCCGCGCGGCTCGAGTTGCTGGCCGCGGAGAAGGAGCACACCCGGCGCGGCGACGAGCTCGCGCGATGGCGGCAGGAGCTGCCATGGGTGCCCGTCGACAAGGACTATCGCTTCGACACCGACGACGGGCCGGCCTCCCTGGCCGATCTGTTCCAGGGCCGATCGCAACTGCTCGTGTATCACTTCATGTTCGGCCCCGCCTACACCGCGGGGTGCCCGGCTTGCTCGTCGATCGCAGACGGTTTCAACGGCTTCGCCGTGCACCTCGCCAACCATGACGTCATGCTCTGGGCCGTCTCGCGCGCGCCGCTGCCGAAGCTGCAGGATTACCGGCGCAGGATGGGGTGGACCTTTCCGTGGGCGTCCTCGCACGGCACCGACTTCAGCTACGACTTCCAAGCTGCGTACACCGACGAGCAGCTAAAAGCCGACGTCGCCGAGTACAACTACCGCGAGTTCGACATGCAGGCATCCCTTGGGGCCGGCGCCGCGCAACCAGTGGCCGACTGGGCGGCCACAACCGGCACCGACTGGGTCAACTACACCCGCGAAGCGCCCGGCATGTTGGCCTTCGCGCTACAGGACGGCGTCGTCCACCACACCTACTCGGCCTACGCCCGCGGGCTTGACGGCCTGTGGGGGATGTACCAGTGGCTCGACCGCGCACCGCGCGGGCGCAATGAAGGCCGTGCCGACGATGCGCCACTGAACTGGTTCCGCCGGCATGACGAATACGACGCCCGCTGAGCAGGATCTGCTTCGAACGGGAGCTGCACCGCGGCTAGTGCTTCGGCGCGAGCAGCACGTCGTGCCAGCCTCCAGTGGCGATCTC
>DATFTS010000275.1:0-4954 GCA_035261645.1 Jatrophihabitans sp.
CGTCCGTGACACATGACCACATCGCGCAGGTGGCGCAAACCGACTGGGAGTTCCTCCAGGAACGCGCGCGCGAGATCGGTTACGAGTGCGGCGTCAGCGGTGGTGAGTTCTTCTTCCGGACTGCCTCCGGCATGCCCAAGGGGGGCGCGCTCGGGGCGCTTGCCTCCGCCGCCTCCGCAGTGGCCGGCGCGCTCGGGCTCGGCGGCGGCTTGAACTACATGGACAACCTCTACACGTTCTATCCACGCATCTCGGCGGCCAACATCACGCCGCAGGTGGAGGTGCGGTTCTGGGATGGCAAGGGCGCGCGGGTGGTCTCCAGCAACACCGACGTCAAGACCGGCACGGCGACGATCGACGACGAGGATCCGGCCGACCTCGCGAACTCCTTCACCGACGGCTTCCTCCCGTCTCTTCCCTCGCTGCCGTCGCTGCCGCCGATCCCGGGCCTGCCGATGCCCGACTTCGGCAGTGCGCCGAGCGACACGGCGTTCGTCGTCGTCGACCACCCGCTTGCGAGCGGCTCGGCCGCGGACAGCGCCGCTGACCAGATGGCGAAGGGGCTGGGCGACCACATCGCCAGCACCTTCGCCGAGGCGGAGGGATCGGCGACCGGTGACCCGAGCATCCAGGCCGGCTCGCAGGTCGACATCTCCGGCGTCCCAAAGATGTTCTGCGGCAAGTGGACCGTCACCCAGGCGAAGCACGTCTTCGATCCCGACGAGCAGGGCTACACCACTTACTTCGTCGTCAGCGGGCGCTCCGATCGGTCACTGCTCGCGCTCGCGTCAGGCGGGTCGACGAGGCAACGGCACACCGAACTGGGCGGCCTGGTGTGCGGCGTCGTCACCGACGTCAACGACCCCGACACCCAAGGCAAGGTGAAGGTCGCGCTGCCGTGGCTCTCGCCGAGCTTTGTCACCGACTGGGCGCGCGTCGTCCAACTCGCCGCCGGTGCGCGCACCGGTGCAATGTTCCTGCCCGAGGTCGGCGACGAGGTGCTCGTCGGCTTCGAGTTCGGTGACCCGCGCCGCCCCTATGTGATCGGCGGGCTGGTGAACGACAACTCCAGCTACTCGACCATGCAGTCGGCCGTCAACGGCGGCAACGTGGTCGGCCGCGGCCTGGCCTCCCCTGCTGGCAACCAACTGCTGTTCACCGATGAGCTGCCACCGGGGCCGCCCGGGCTGCCGCCCACCCAGTCGGCCGTCACGCTCGGCACCGGCGACGGCAACCTGGCGCTGGCCATCGACCAGGTCGCGGGCACGGTGACGATCAGCTGCAAGCCGACGCCGCCCGCAAGCCGGACGCCGGCCGGAACGCTCACGATCGACTGCTCCGGCGCGGGTCAGATCTCGATCAAGGGCGGCGCGGGCGGCGTCAAGATCGAGAGCGACGGGCAGCTCGAGCTGTCCGGGCAGCTCGGCGTGAAGATCTCGAGCAACGCGATGGTGCAGGTCCAGGGCCAGATGGTGCAACTCAACTGAAGGGTCGGCTGGGTTCAGCGATGTCATACGACTTTGTCGGAGCGGGATGGGCGTTCCCCCTCGGGGTCGACGCCCGCGGCGGCATCGCGCTTGCCCGGCGCGACCAGGAGCTCGAGCAGGCCATCCGGCTCATCCTGGCGACGTATCCGGGTGAGCGGCCGATGCGGCCCGAGTTCGGCTCCAGACTGCGCGACTACGTGTTCCGCTCGGCGACCGTCGACACCGCGGCCGAGCTCGCCAACGAGGTGGAGAAGGCGCTGCTGCGCTGGGAGCCGCGAGTCGTCGTCCAGGCAGTCAATGTGACGGTGGATCAGGACGACCGCAGCCGGCTCTATATCGACGTGAGCTATTCGGTCAAGGGCACGAACGACCGGCGCAACCTCGTGTTCCCGTTCTACACGATTCCTGACGACGGGAGCGATTACTGATGGCGCTGCCGGTACCGAACCTCGACGATCGCCGTTTCCAGGATCTGGTCGACGACGCGAAGCGACTGGTGCAGCGACGCTGCCCGGAGTGGACCGACCACAACGTCTCTGACCCGGGCGTGACGCTGATCGAGACGTTCGCGTTCATGACCGACCAACTGCTGTTCCGGCTCAACCAGGTGCCCGATCGCATGTACGTGAAGTTCCTGGAGATGATCGGCCTGCGCATGTTGGCGGCCACGCCGGCCCGCGCGCCGGTGACGTTCTGGCTGTCGGCACCTGCGGTGGCCAGCGTGGGCATCCCCGCGGGCACGTCGGTCGCCACGCCACGCACGGA
This sequence comes from Jatrophihabitans sp., assembly GCA_035261645.1. Taxonomy (GTDB): domain Bacteria; phylum Actinomycetota; class Actinomycetes; order Mycobacteriales; family Jatrophihabitantaceae; genus Jatrophihabitans. The sequence continues at coordinate 2,253 of DATFTS010000275.1, forward strand.
GTCCGAAGAGTCGATCGTCTTCAGCACCCGAGACGATCTGCAGATCGTCCCCTGCATGCTGCAGGACGTCGCGACGCAGTCCGAGGGCGAGACCGAGGTGTCGTTGCGCACCGAGGGCCTCAAGTTGGCCCAGGCCTTCCGGGCGTTCTCCGAGGTGCCCGTTGTAGGCGAGACGTTGCTTGTCGGCCTGAACGAACCGGTGCCGCATTGCGTCGTGCGTATCGACGTCGATGCCACGGTCGAGGGCGTCGGTGTCCACCCGGACCACCCGCCGCTCGCCTGGGAGGCGTGGACAGGCAGCGAGTGGACGCAGTGCCGGGTGAGCTCTGACTCGACCCTTGCGCTGAATACCTCCGGACGGGTGCTCGTACACGTGCCCGAGCGCCACGACGCCTCGATCATCGACGGCACCCGGGCCGGGTGGCTGCGCGCCCGGGTGATCGACGTTCCAGAGGACTTCCCGAAGTACAGCGCCTCACCCGTGATCCGCAGCCTCGCGGCGTGCACGGTCGGGGGCACCGTCGACGCGATCCACGCCGAGATCATCGACGGCGAACTGCTTGGCGAGTCGGACGGCGTTCCCGGCCAGGAGTTCCCGGTCAGCCACAACCCGATCCTTGCCGGTGCGGGCGCGCCGGTGCTGGAGACGATGTCCGATGACGGCTGGGTGGCCTGGGAGCAGGTCGAGCACTTCGCGGACAGTGGCCCGGACGACCGGCACTTCATCCTGGACGCCGTCGCCGGTTTCGTCCGCTTCGGTCCGGCGATCCGCGACGAGGACGGGGGCATGCGCCAGCACGGTGCGATGCCGCCGCGCGGCATGGGCATCCGCCTTCGCGGCCATGCGGTCGGGGGCGGGCGGCGCGGCAACGTGTCGAAGGGAGCTATCCGCGCGCTCAAGTCTTCGATCCCGTTCGTGTCCAGCGTCGAGAACCTCGAGTCGGCGCAGGGTGGCGTGGACGGTGAGACGATCGCGCAGGCCAAGGCCCGCGGCCCGATCCTGCTCCGGACCCGTAGCCGCGCGGTGACCGCCGAGGACTACGAGGCGATCACGCTCGAGGCTGCGCCTGAACTGGCCCGCGTCGAGTGCGTGACCGCCGGAGAGGACGAGGTGGCCGCAGGCTCGCTGCGCGTGCTCGTCGTACCGGCCGCACCGGAAGAGGCGGGACGGATCGAGTTCGCCGAACTGGTGCCGGCGGAGGACACGCTCGAGCGCATCGCCGAGCGGCTCGACGAGGTCCGCCTGATCGGCACCCGCGTCTCGGTCGAGCCGCCGTCATACCGCGGAGTCACGGTCGTCGCGCGCATCGTCGCCCGCCCCAAGGCCGACGTCGAGCGCATTCAGAAGGAGGCACTCGACGCCCTTTACGGCTATCTCAACCCGATCAGCGGAGGGCCGGACGGTGACGGCTGGCCGTTCGGTCGCCCGGTGCAGTCGGGTGAGGTGTACGGGCTGCTGCAGCGCATCCGCGGTGTCGACATGGTCGAGGACGCCCGGCTGTTCGGCGCCAACCCGGTGACCGGCGAGCGCGGCAAGGAGACCCGCAAGCTCGAACTCGACCCGTACAGCCTGCTGTTCTCCTACGAGCACCAAGTGCGAGTGGAGCAGCACTGATGCGCGCCACGATCGACGGACTCGAGACGGCGACGCCGTTCGGGACGATGCTGCCCGCGATCTACCAAGAAGACGAATTCAGCATGCGGTTCATCGGCGGGTTCGACGACGTCCTGGCGCCGATCCTGCTGACGCTGGACTGCTTGATCGACTACTTCGACCCGGCGCTGACTCCCACCGACTTTCTCGACTGGCTCGCGAGCTGGGTCGGCATCGAAGTGGACGAGAGCTGGGCAACGGAGCGACGGCGCGCCGCAGTGGCGACCGCCGTGGAGATGTACCGGATGCGCGGCACCATCAGCGGGCTGCGCGCGAACCTCGAGGTACTCAGCGGAGGGACCGTGGAGATCACCGATAGCGGCGGCGTGGGCTGGTCGACCAGCCCGATGGGCGAGTTGCCCGGCCAGGACAGCCCCCGCCTCGCAGTCCGAGTCAGCCTGCCAGAGGTCTCGGATCGCACGTCGAAGGCAATCGATTCCATCGTGGCGACGGCCAAACCGGCTCACGTCGTCCACCGGGTAGAGGTCGTGCAGTCATGATCGTCTGTAAGAAGTGCGGGGCGTACAACCAGGAGACCGACGCCTTCTGCGGGTCGTGCGGCGGATTCCTGGAGTGGACCGGCGAGAAGATGAAGGCGCCCGAGCCGCCGCCGATCCCCGAGGACGAACTCGACGAGCCCAAGCGGAAGAAGTCGCTCTACGAGCGCATCAGCGGCGCCATGTACACCGACGTGTGGGACAAGCGGGAGATCCCCAGTGGCGGGGCGACCGCACGCCCCGGCATGCCCGGAGCACCCGGTATGCCGCCAGGCATGCGCCCGCCTGGTCCTCCTGGTCCGCCTGGAGCGCCGCCGCCGCCCGGGATGCGGCCACCCGGCCCACCGCCACCTCCTGGTGCTGGGGTTCCGCCGCCGCCCGGGATGCGGCCGCCCGGCCCACCGCCACCGCCGGGTGCTGGGGGTCCGCCGCCTCCGCCCGGGATGCGGCCACCCGGCCCACCGCCACCGCCGCCGCCCACTGGTGGCGGGGGTCCGCCGCCTCCGCCCGGGATGCGGCCACCCGGCCCGCCACCGCCGCCACCTCCTGGT
>DATFTS010000276.1:0-8874 GCA_035261645.1 Jatrophihabitans sp.
GCTGCTGACCGTCAAGATCAGGCTGTTGATCGCGTCAGTCGACAAGGCGCGCGAGATGGGCATCGACTGGTGGGAGCACGACCCGACGCTTTCGGTCGGCGAACGCAATCTGGTCGAGGAGAATCGCGCGCTTCGACAGCGCATCGCCGCGCTCGAGTCCAAGACCCAGGGTGCGGACGGGGCGCCCGCGCAGCCGGACGCGCGCTCGACGGACGCGCGCTCGACGGAGCGGGCGCGATGACCACTGGCACGTACTTGTACGCGCTTTGCCGGCCGGATGCGCCACAGCCGGCCGTCCGCGGTGTCAGTGGCGCGCCGGTGCGCGTGGTCCGTGAGGGCGACGTCGGTGCCCTGGTGAGCACCGTCGACCTTGCCGAGTTCGGCGAGCAGGCACTGATGGCGAATCTTGACGACCTGTCGTGGTTGGCGCGCGTCGCCCAGGAGCATGACGCGGTGGTGCAGGCGTGCGCTCGTGTCACGACCACCGCCCCATTGCGCCTGGCGACGATCTGCAGCGACGACGAGTCGGTCCGCGAGCGGCTGCGCCAGTTGTCGCCTGCGGCTGTCCAGTTGCTGGCGCAGCTCGGCGATCGGCAGGAGTGGGGGGTCAAGCTGTACGCGGCGGTGACGGTGCCGAAGTCCGGCTCGACTCGCGAGGCGTCGAGCGGTGTGGCGTACCTGCGCGAGCGCCGGGACGAGATTGATCGCCGGGCGGCCGCGGCGGACGCGGCACGACGCCAAGCCGATGACATCTTCACCTGTCTCGCCGGGGTGGCGATCGACGCCCGCCGACACCGCCCGCAGGACCCGCAACTGAGTGGCGCGGACGCGCCGATGCTGCTCAACGCGTCGTTCCTCGTCGAGCCGAGCGGGCTCGACCGGTTCCGGGCGGCGGTCGACGAGATGGCAGCGGCACTGCCGCCAGACTCGCTCATCCTCACCGGGCCGTGGCCGGCGTATTCCTTCGTCTCGATGGAGCAGCTGTGACGGCAACCCTTGACGCGCGCGTGGACACCGCGCCGCCCTCACTCGTCGATCTGCTCGACCGCCTGCTGGGAGCGGGTGTCGTCGTGTCCGGCGACGTCATCCTCTCGCTGGCGGGGATCGATCTCGTCGTCGTGCGGCTGCGGGCCTTGATCATGACGGTGCGCGACGATGGCTGAACTGCGCGTCCTGCCGGCGCGGGTGGACAGCGATGCCGAATCGATCGAGCGCGACCTGTTCCGGCTCGTGCTCACAGTGATCGAGCTGATCCGGCAACTGATGGAGCGCCAGGCCGTGCGACGCATGGACGAACTCGATGACCGCCAGGTGGAGGCGCTGGGCACCGCCTTGATGCAACTGGACGCAGCGATGACCGAGCTGCGCGAGCGCTACGACTTGACACCGGCCGACCTCAACCTCGATCTCGGCCCGCTCGGCATGCTGCTCGACGGTTGATCGGCGTCGACCGTCCCGCTCCGATCAGTGCAGCCGACGCACGCTGTAGGCAGGCGTGCCGTCGTCGGCGGCCGCTGCACCGACGTACTGGTGCCCGCGCATACGACACCACGCCTGCACGTCGGGCAACGCGGCCGGATCGTCCGCCTCCACCGTCACTGTGTCACCGACAGCGACATCGGCGATGTGTCGCGCCAGGTCGAGGATCGGCAGCGGGCAGCGGCGTCCGCGCGCATTGAGCACGAGCGTCACAGACCGCTCGCACCGAGCTCGGCACGCACCTGCGCGACGACCGAGGGCAACACCGCAAGAAACTCGGTCACCTCAGCCTCCGTTGACTCGCGGTGCAGCGACACCCGGATGTTGCCGGACGTCAGAGCGCCCATTGCGACAAGCACGTGCGACGGTTCGAGGGTCGATGAGGTGCACGACGACCCGGAAGAGACCGCGAAGCCGTGCCGGTCCAGCCCGGCGAGCAGCGCCTCGCCGTCGACGTAGAGGCAGGAGAAGGTGACGATATGCGGCAGCCGGTCGATGGGATCGCCGACCACGTCGACGTCGGGAATGGTCGCGGCCACTGTGCGGCGGATGCGCTCGACCAATGCGTGGTGCCGCGCCGCCGTCTCGTCCTGCTCGCCGAGGACAGCACGCAATGCGGCCGCGGCCCCGACGGCAGCCACGACGTGCGGCATGCCTGGGATGCGGCCGTCCTCGCGCTCGTCTTCGGGGTAGGGGCTGCGCCAGCGCACGCCGGTTCGCACGGCGAGCAGGCCGAGCGTCGGGCCGCCCCAGGTGCGTGCGTCCCCAGCCACCACCGACCAGCCGGCCGGCACCGGCGCGTGACCCACTGTCTGCGTCACGTCGACGATCAGCGGAACTGCACCGATGCGCTGCGCGACCTCGGCGACCGGTTGCCGCGTGCCCACCTCATGGTTGGCGGCCTGCAGCGCGGCTGCCGCGACATCTCCGTCCGCCACTGCGGCCACGAAGGCATCGGCGTCGACCCGGCCGAGTGTGTCGACCGGTACCGACCTCGCGTCGGCGCGCATTCGCCCTGCGTGCAGCACCGCCGAGTGCTCGACGGCGCTGTGCACCAGCCGGTTCCCGGCGCGCCGATTGCCGTCCAGCGTGCCCAGCACCGCGGCGTGCAGCGCTTGCGTCGCGTTGGCTGCGAAGCTCAACTCGTCCGGGCGAACGCCCAGGCTCGCGGCAAGTGACTCGCGTGCCGCGTCGAGCAGCAGGCGGGCCCGGCGACCCGCGCCGTAGAGCCGCGCCGGATCGGACCAGCCGTCGTCAAGCGCGGCCGTCATCGCCGCCCGCGCGACCGGGTGCAGCGGGGCCCCCGCCGCGGCATCCAGATAGGCCGGCACGGGTTCACGCTAGCGCCGTGTCGACCCCGCCCCGCCCCGGTCGCGTGGGTATGGGTCCAGTAGGCTCCGAAACGATCGGAACATCGGTCGGAGAGGCGTCGGAGAGGCGGTTACTGGTGCGTCCTAGGCGTTGGGTCCGCGGTGGCCGCGCAGCGGTCCTGCTCGGCTCACTGGCCGTGGTACTGACCGGATGTTCGGCCAAGGATTGGGAACGCGATCTGCGCTTCGGCTTCCCGACCGGCGTCACGAAGCAGAGCACTCAGATCCGGGTCCTGTGGACCTGGGCAGGCGTCACTGCCCTGGCGCTCGGCATCGTTGTGTGGGGCCTGATCTTCTGGTGCGTCATCCGCTACCGGAAGCGCAACGACCAGCTCCCGCGGCAGACCAAGTACAACTTCGCGGTCGAGGCGATCTGCTTCACGTTCCCGTTCCTCGTGATCGCCGGCCTGTTCTATCGCACCGTCATCGTCGAGGACAACGTCAACAAGCTGAGCGCCAACCCGGAAGTTCGGGTGCAGGTCGACGCCTTCAAATGGAACTGGCAGTTCGAGTATCACCAGTACACCGACCTCAACGGCCAGAGCCACCAGACCGTGTACCCCGGCGTGCAGGACCTCACGAACGCCACCGGTGCCGACGACGTGCGGCGGGTTTGCGACGAAGCCTCGAGCAACCAGTCGTACAACTGCGGCGCTTCCGGCAAGATCGTGCACCAGGGTCCCGGGCCGCTGTTCCTGTCCACCGTCGGGTCGCAGAACGAGATCCCGGTGCTGGTCATCCCGGTGAACCGCACAGTTCGCTTCGTCGAGCACTCCGAGGACGTCATCCACTCCTTCTGGGTGCCGGAGTTCCTGTTCAAGCGCGACGTGATCCCGTACGGCACCAACTCGACCGCGCGGGACAACCAGTTCGAGATCACCGCCACGCACATGGGCAGCTTCGTCGGCCGCTGCGCGGAGCTGTGCGGCACGTACCACTCGCAGATGAACTTCGAAGTGCGGGTGGTGTCCCAGACGACGTTCCAGAACTACCTGGCGGCGCTGACGCGCATCGGGCCGGCCGACCCCGACCGGCAGGCCAAGGCACTCGCGCAGGCAAATATGGCTGCTTTCGCGACCACGACCTATCCGCTCGAGAGCGACCGCACTGCGCGCCACGCCGCCCACAGGTTGGGAGCCTGACGTGAGAGTCGAAGCGAGGCTGTTCCTTACCCTCGCCGTCTTCTTCTGGGCGGCGGCGATCGGCTACGGCGTGTGGACGCACGTAACCCAGCACCACGTCGAAGTCGTCGGCGTCGCCGGACTGATCCTCACCGGTGGCCTCGTCGGCATACCTGGCGGCTTCTTCTGGTTCGTCTCCCGACGTATCGACCCCCGGCCCGAGGACCGCAGCGATGCGGAGATCGCTGAGTCAGCGGGGGAGTTGGGCTTCTTCAGCCCGGGCAGCTACTGGCCGGTGACGCTGGCCGGTGCTGCGACCGTCATCGGAATTGCGCTCGCGCTCTCCCAGGTTTGGCTGGTGATCGTCGGCGTGCTGTTCCTGCTCTTCTCCATCGGCGGCCTGCTGTTCGAGTACTACGTCGGCGGGCGTCACCCAGCCGGCTGACACCGTACAACCACCGCTGAACCGGGCGGCGCCCCACTGAGTGGGGCGCCGCTTCTTTTGTGTGCCCGGGCTCCGAGCGGTTTTTGCGTGCTCGAGCTCAAGCGGACGGGTTGCTGCGCCGATCGTGGTCTGGAAGGCCTATTCACAAGACCTTTACGGCAGGTACCCTGCCGTGTGACTGTTGGTACAGAAAACCTCGAACGATACTGGTGATACAGATGTTCTTTGCGCAGACACGCCGCGTGGCGTGGCGGGTTCCCGTCGGGGCGGGTGTCGGTGTGCTCACCGTGCTCGGCCTGTTTGCGCCCGTGTCGGCGGCGGCGAATCCGCCCGGCCCGGACGACCCGATCGGCGCCGTCCGCATCGTCTCCGCTGTCACCGGCGGCATCAAGTTCGGCGGCTGGTCTGCCGACCCCAACGCGCTGTCGACGAACATCACCGTGGGCGTGCTGGTCGACGGGACGAGGTGGACGGCCTCTGCGCCGACGTCGCTGGCGAACAAGAACATAGCGGCGCAGTACGGCACCGGTCCGACGCCCGGATTCTCCGTCACGTCGGCGCTCGACTCGAACCCGCACACCGTCTGCCTGGTGGCTCGAAACATCGGCCGCGGGCTGGACACCTTGTTGAAATGCGTCCCGACGCCCCTGGGCACGAAGCTGAGCTCGGCGCAACTGGCGGCGCGCAACCCCCAGGGCAAGATCACCGGCGCAAACGTCACCGCCTCGGGCATGCGCTTCCAGGGCTGGGCGACCGATCCCGACGACGTGGGCCGCATGGCGACGGTTGTGCTCTATGTCGACGGATCACCTGCGGCCACCGTCACCACCAAGCCCTACCCGGCGCCGCGGCCCGCCGGGGCCGGCGCACGCTCTGCCTATGACATCACCGTGCCGGTCTCCAGCGGGATGCACGTCGGGTGCGTCTGGGTCGTCAACGTCGGCCTGGGCAACGGCAACTCGTCGCAGGGTTGCCGGGCACTGGACACCCGCGGCGGCCCAGGCACCGGCACCGTGGCGGTCCCACCGCTGAACACCAAGGTGTTCGCCGAGGCGAAGACTCATATCGGTCAGCCCTACGTCTGGGGCGCCACCGGACCGAAGCAGTTCGACTGTTCCGGGCTGGTGAAGTACAGCTACGGCAAGTTCGGCTTCACCACACCGCGTATCTCCGAAGATCAGGCGAAGGCCGCTCGGCTGATTCCCGCCTCGCGCGCGGTGCCCGGCGACCTGGTGTTCACGCACGACAGCGTGGGCGACGTCTACCACGTGGGCATCTACGTCAAGCCTGGCCTGGCCGTTGCGGCCATCGACGAGTCGGAGGGCGTGAACTACCAGAACATCTGGGACCCGAGCTCGACGACGTACGGATCGTTCACCCACACCTGAGGCCGCGGCTCTCCGCCGATCGTGTTGCGTGACGACATGCCCGAAGCCGCCGATCTCGTGCGTCACGCCGCCGATCTTGTTGCGTGAGAAAGGCTCCGGAGCTCGGGGTGCAACAAGATCCTGACGGAGCTGCCGCCCCCGCCGATCCCCAGCCAATCTTGTTGCCTGACAACGGTTCCGGGGCTCGCCGCGCAACAAGATCCCTGACGGAGCTGCCGCCCCCGCCGAGCCCCCCGCCGATCTTGTTGCGTCACGACGGCGCGGGGGCTTGCAGCGCAACAAGGTCCCGGGCGGAGCAACCGGCAAGCGGGGCAGAAGCCTCAGTCGGTGAGCTGTTTCGGAGCCTCGGCACCGCCGGTCGACCCGGCCCGCTCCCGCTCCTCGATCTCGTCGAGCGCGGCCTCGATCTCCGGCTTCTCCTTCACCGGGTAGAAGAACCCGCGGATGTGCTTGAGCGGCGACGCCGCGCCGAGCTCGTTCATCCGCTTGGGCACCGGCGTGCCGGCGTAGCTGAGCCTTCCGTGGCCGTGCTCGTCCGTGGGTCCGAGCGGCTGATGCACCTCGATGAACTCACCGGTGGGCAGCATCTTCACGATGCCGGTCTCGACACCGTGCTCTAGCACCTCGCGGTCGTGGCGTTGCAGACCCAGGCAGACGCGGTAGGCAACCACGTAGGCCAGCGGCGGCAGTATCAGCAGCGCGATGCGCCCGCCCCATGTCATCGCGTTCAGCGAGATGTTGAAGGCCTTCGCGATGATGTCGTTCCCGCCGGACAGGAACAGGACCAGGTAGAACGCGATGGCCATGCAGCCGAGGCTGGTACGGACCGGCACATCCCGCGGTCGCTGCAGCAGGTGGTGCTTCTTATGGTCCTTTGTGAGCTTCGCTTCGAGGAACGGATAGATGCCGGCGAGTGTGAACATGATGCCGGGCAGCACCACCGTCGGCCAGAACAGCGGTGGCACTGTGTGGTGCCAGAGCCTGATCTCCCATGACGGCATCAGACGCGTCGAGCCGTCCAGGAACATCATGTACCAGTCGGGCTGCGAGCCGGACGACACCTGTGATGGCTTGTACGGCCCGAACAGCCAGACGGGGTTGATCTGCGCCAGGCCGCCGAGCGCAGCACATACGCCGAAGACGATGAAGAAGAAGCCACCCGCCTTCGCCGCGTAGAGCGGGTAGATGCGTTCCCCGGAGACGGTGTCCTCGGTGCGGCCGTGGCCGGGGAACTGTGTGTGCTTCTGCCGGACCAGCAGCGCGAGGTGCGCCCCGATCAACACGGCCAGGATGGCCGGGATCAGCAACACGTGCGCGATGTAGAAGCGGCCGATGATGAGGTCCCCGGGGAATGGGCCGCCGAAGACGAGGAAGGCCACCCAGGTGCCGATCACGGGGATCGACAGCATGATGGCGTCGGCGATGCGCAGGCCGGTGCCGGACAGCAGGTCGTCAGGCAGCGAGTAACCGGCGAAGCCCTCGATGATGCCGAGCGCGATCAGGCTCAGACCGATCAGCCAGTTGAGCTCACGCGGCTTGCGGAACGCCCCGGTGAAGAACACCCGGAACATGTGGATCAGCATCGCGGCGAGGAACAGCAGCGCCGCCCAGTGGTGGATCTGCCGGATGACGAGGCCACCGCGGACGTCGAAGGTGATGTTGAGCGTCGACTCGTATGCCCTGGACATCGTGATGCCCTGCATGGGCACGTACCGGCCGTGGTAGACGGTCTCGGCCATCGACGGGTCGAAGAAGAACGTCAGGTACGTACCGGTCAGCAGCAGGATGATGAACGAGTAGAGCGCGATCTCGCCCATCATGAACGACCAGTGATCCGGGAAGACCTTGTTCAGCTGGTTCCGGACCGGACCGGCGATGTTGAGGCGGTCGTCGAGGAACTTGCCCGCCTTACCCTGCGGCGTGCGCGGCTGGTCGGACCGGCGCGTTTGGCTGGCTGTCATCGCTGCCCTCCCGAGGCTGGCGTGGTCACGGCCGCTCCCAGAAGCCCGGGCCGATCGCCTCGTGGTAGTCCGACGCGGCCAGGAAGTACTGCCGGCCATCGGCATCTGTCTGGACGGTGAGAGGCAGCTTGGGCAAGCTGCGGGTCGCCGGGCCGAATACCGGCTTCGCGTCCTCGAGCACCTGGAACTGCGACTGGTGGCACGGGCAGAGCAGCCGGCCGGTCTGCTGCTCGTAGAGGGACGCGGGGCACCCGGCGTGCGTGCAGATCTTGGAGAACGCGAGGTACTCAGGGTTGTCGGCGGGCCAGCCGAAGTGCGCCTGACCCTTGCGCGGCTTGACCCGTTCTCCCGGTCGCAGCCGGATGAGCAACGTCGGGGAGGACGGATCGGAGACGCCGTCAGTCCCTTGGGGGGTCTGCTGCCGCACACCGGGAAAGACGGTCTCGACCCCGCCGGGCTGGATGTCGTCCGGGCTCACCCGCGTCCAGTCGTCGCGGACGAGCGGCACCAGCCCATTCGTCTCCGGGAACAGCTTCTTGTTCGGACGGAACAGCGTGTGGAACAGCGCGTCGCCGGGCTTCTTGATCATGCCGCCGACCAGCGCGATCAGGGGGACGGTCGCCACCGCGCCACCGGCCAGCAGCAAGGTGCGCAGGATGAGTCCGCGGCGCGGCAGGCCGGTGTCCTCGAGGCCGACGACGAGGGTGGCCTCGGTGAGCAGCTTGTCCTCTTCGGTGGACGGATCGTCGTGCCGCTCCTGGACGGCCTCCTCCTCAGGCATCAGCCACTTGGCCCACAGGACCAGGCCGACACCGAGGAAGATCATCATGATGGCGAGCAAGCCACCGAGGGCGGGCGTGTAGAAGCGGAAGTTCTGCGGCGTCCCGGGCAGGTGCCAGTGGTAGGGCAGTGCCACGAACGCAACGATGAAGCCGACGCCGGCCAGCGCGGAGATCGTGAACGCCAGCGCCACACCGCGTTCGGCACGCTTCTCTGCCTTGGTACCCGGGATCGGGAAGCGGTTGCGCCGGTGGACGATGTGGACTCCGTCGACCTCGGCGCCGGCGATCATCGCCTCTTCCGGCGTCATCCGCCGGATCTCCTCGACGC